>CANMGM010000013.1 GCA_947497195.1 Bacteroidota bacterium | reverse complement strand
GAACGCGAAATTTCTCTCGGTCAGTTTGTTGCTTCCGAAATCATCATAATCTTAATCATCAACGCAGTAGAGAAACTTATTTTCAGCATCGAAACGGTATACGATGTATTAACCGCCGCCGAAAAAATTGGCCAGGTTAGCGACCTGCCACTCGAAAAGCACCAAGGCATTCACCTCGATAAAATTCAGGAAACAGGAATTGGCATAGAGGTGAAAAATCTGAATTTTAGCTACGGTCCACAATTCGACCCGGTGCTGAAGAATCTGAATTTCGACGTAAAAACAGGAGAAAAGGTCTGCATAGCCGGATTGAACGGATCTGGTAAACAAACCTTGGCTAAAATTCTGTCTGGATTACTAAGCGATTACCGCGGGCAAATTACGGTAAACGGCATTTCCATGCGCAACATTCACCTCAACGATTTGCACGAATACATCTCACTGAATTTGTCGGGCGATGAAGTTTTTCAGGGAACGGTTGAGGAAAACATACGCCTGGGAAAAAATGGCATTTCACAGCGCGATGTACTCAATGTTTTGCAACAAGTTGGTATTTCCGATTTTGTGAATGCACTGCCCGAAGGGATTTATACAACGATGCTTCCCGGAGGAAGAGGTTGGCCCGGCTCTGCAGTGCGCAAATTATTGCTTGCACGCAGCCTCGTGAAAAAACCGGCTTTATTCATCTTCCAGGATTTGTTCTCATCGATTGGTAGAACAGAGAAAAAACAACTCATTCATCAGGTGATGCACGCGCAAGCGAACATGACATTCATTGCCATTTCGGCCGATTCGGAAGTAATGCAGGCTTGCGAAAGACTGATTATTTTGCATGAAGGAACAGTGCTGGCAGATGGTAAGCCGGCTGAACTATTATCAAACAAGACATTCAGCGATCTGCTGTAACAGGATTGAATTATGCTAAAGATTTCGCCCAATTCTGTGGAAAATGAATTGAAAAAAGAGAAAATCTATTCGATTCGCCTCGTAAATACGCCACGAAACGGAAAGGTATTTACCTGGTGGTTACTGGGTATTTTCGGATTACTGATTATTCTGATGTTTTTTCCTTGGCAACAAAACGTCGACGGGAAGGGACAACTAACAGCGCTTACGCCGAAAGACCGGCCGCAAACGATTCAGTCGCCTATTGCCGGACGGATTGACGAGTGGTTTGTGCGCGAAGGGCAGTTCGTGAAACGCGGCGATACGATTGTTGTACTAACTGAAATCAAGGAGAAATTTCTCGATCCCGAAATGGTACCGCGTCTTAAACAGCAGGTTGGGGCCAAGGAAGGTGTAATAAGCAGCACCATGGAGAAAGCGGATGCCTTGGCACAGCAGATAAACGCTCTCGGCAGCAGCCTCCAGTTTAAATTGAAACAAGCCCAAAACAAAGTTATCCAGGCCCGTTTGAAAGTGCGGTCCGATTCCATTGATCTTGAATCAGAACGTGTGCAGTTTGCCATTGCCGATACGCAGCTTAATCTGGGGAAAGGATTGTTTAACAAAGGGTTTATCTCGATGATTGAATTTCAGAAGCGGCAAGAAAAATTTCAGCAGTCGACCGCCAAGCTCATTTCGCAGGAGAATAAATTGCTCGACAGTAAGAACAGCCTCATCAATGCGCAAATCGAGCTCAATGCGATTCGTGCCGATTATATGGAAAAAACTGCAAAAGCCGAAAGCGATCGCAATGCAACGCTGGCTTATGTAGCCGAAGCCGAAGGCGATTTGGCAAAGCTCGAAAACGAATATTCGTCGATGTTGATGCGCAGCAGCTTTTACATAATTCGTGCACCGCAGGATGGATACATCGTGAAAGCGGTACGCGCCGGTATTGGCGAAAACCTGAAGGAGAACGATCCGGTGGTTACGATTATGCCTGCCAAGCCCGAACTGGCAGCCGAAATGTATATTCGGGCGATGGATTTACCACTTCTCCAGCGGGGAAACAAAGTGCGCGTGCAGTTTGATGGTTGGCCTGCTATTGTATTTAGCGGTTGGCCCGGCGCTAGTGTTGGAACCTTCGGTGGAATTGTTAGCAATATTGATGCGGTAGAAAGCGATAACGGATTGTTCCGTGTATTGGTTAGTCCCGACTCGGCAGAAGAGCCCTGGCCCGAGCAGCTGAAAATTGGCAGTGGAGTTTATTCCTGGGCCATGCTCGATAACGTTCCGGTTTGGTTCGAAATCTGGCGGCAACTCAATGGTTTTCCGCCCAACATTGTGCAGGAATCAAAAAGTAGTACAAAGAAATGAGCCTGAATTATCGGATTTCCTTTTTACTGGTTCTGCTATTTGCGCGTAGTACGTTTGCGCAGGACGATAACCGTACGCTGGAAATTGGTCAGTTTATTCAATTGGTGCTGATGCATCACCCACTTTCGAAACAAGCTGGATTATGGGTCGATAAGGCGCGCTACGATTTATTGGCCACACGCGGTTCGTTCGATCCGAAATTGAAAAGTAATTTCAGCGAAAAGGAATTCAACGGCGACACGTATTGGAATACGCTCGATGCAACGCTTAATGTGCCGCTGTGGATTGGCGAACTGAAAGGCGGATATGAACGAAGCGGCGGAAAATACCTCAATCCCGAACAGTTAACAGGCAACGGTGGGTTGCTGTATGCCGGATACACCTTGCCCCTTGGAAACGGTTTGTTTATCGATGAACGCCGCAATGCACTGCAGCAAGCCAAGTTGTACGTTCGCGCAAGTGAAGCCGATCAGCAGGCCATGCTCAGCAAATTGGTAGCAAAAGCTACATCCGATTACTGGAACTGGTTTTTTGCGGCCGAACAATTGAAATTGAGCGACGAGGTGCTGAAGCTTGCTGAGTTTCGCTTCAATGCGATCCGTGAATTGTACCGCGGCGGAAATCAGTCGGCACTCGATACCGTGGAAGCCTTTGGCAATTTGCTGCAACGCCGCAATCTGATGAATCAGGCCCAGATCGATTTGCAGAATGCGTTTGCTCAAGTATCTGTGCATTTGTGGGATGAGGAAGGTCGTCCGGTTGTGCTTCGTCCCGAAAAACAGCCAAAATGGATTAACCCGGGTTCGGCGCTTAACTTCGATCGTGCCGATAGTTTGATTCAGGCAATACGCGAAAATCATCCCATATTGACCAAGCAAAAGACGGAAATCGAACAACTCGACATCGAACGCAGATTTCGGATTGAGCAGTTAAAACCGGAGCTGAACCTTACCTATAATTTTTTGCGCAATGCCAATGGAGAAACCATGGTCGACGATGGACAGCTGTTTATGAACAATTACAAAATAGGTGTAAGTGCCGGAATGCCGCTATTGTTGAGAAAAGAAAGAGGCAAGTTGCGCAGCACGCAAACATTGCAGAACATACGCAAGCTCGAATTTGATCGTACAGAACGAAATCTGAATTTGAACCTACGCGCAAGGCTCAATGAAATTGCCTTGTTACGCGAACAGGTTTTACGGCAGGTTGCAATCAACGAAGCGGCAAAGACCTTGGTTGAGGGCGAACAAAACCGCTTTCTGAATGGCGAAAGTTCGGTGTTCATGGTAAATACGCGCGAAACCAATTTAATCGCGACAGGCTTGAAATTGGCCGAATTGCAGCAGAAATTTGCTAAATCGATTGCATTATTTTACGAAGAGGCAGGTATGTATAGTTGGAATTATTAATTTTAGCCATGCCCGAATGGAGAATAATACAACCACAAACAGAGGTGCACTGGCAACAGGTGTATGATTTGCGTTATGCTGTTCTCCGCGCGCCATGGAAGCAGCCAAAGGGATCGGAAAAAGCTGAAGATGATGCATCATCACTGCATGCGGCCATTCTTGATGCGCAAAACAATGTGATTGCTACAGCGCGAATCCATAGAGTATCGGAGGAGGAAGCTCAAATTCGCTTTATGGCCGTGGCAAAAGAATGGCAGAGGAAAGGTATTGGAGAGGCTGTACTTCGGTTTACAGAGGGACTCGGACGCAGGTATTACAAAGGAATAACAACATATTGCCTGCATGCACGCGAAAATGCACTTGGCTTTTATGCCAAAAATGGCTATACCAGTGTTGAAAAATCGTATGTGCTCTTCGATACAATCCAACATTATCTGATGAAAAAAAACGTTTAATTTCGAACGCATTTAAACCATCTCATTTTAAATCGTCTTTCACTCACACAATTAAAAAACAGAAACCATGAAAAAGATTCTTTTTGCAGCATTGATCGCAGGCGTATCGTTAACTGCACAAGCACAGGATGCCAAAGTGGCAAGTCCTACGAAGGAACAAAAGCAAAAACAGACATTAAGTCCCGAAGACCGCGCTATACGCCAACTTCGCCGAATGACGGGTCCTGCTCAACTTACAAAAGAACAGACAGAGATTATCCGCATAGTATTGGTTGAACGCGAAAAAGAGCGTGAGAGCATTAAAAATGCGAATGCGGCCGATATGAAGAAGCAGATAAAGGCATTAAACGAAAGGTACGAAGCAAAACTTAAAGCCAGCATGAAACCCGAGCAATGGCAAAACTGGGAGAAATTCCGCGCCGAACAGAAGGAGAAGCGCAAAGGTGAAAATGCTCCGCAAGTTCCCGAACAGGATCTTGACTAAAATTTGTGGGCTTCGAAATTGAAATAAGGAAGCTATCGTTTTTTGTTCGATTTTTGCGGAGCAGCATAAAATGAAACCGCAAAAAATAACATTGAAATTGTATCCGGAAACAGGTGGTGCTCGTGCGCTATGTGTTTCCGGATTTTTTTTGCTGGTGCTTGGTATGCAAGCTGCACTTGCACAGCGCTATAAATTCCAGACCGAGCGCGTCGGTAAAGACCAGCAAGTTTATGTTTACGAAGGCATGAAGGCCGAAGATGGCCGCGTGATTATTCCCGCTGTATACGATTACATTTGGGAGTTTGGAAACGATACCCTGACATTGGCGCGACGGCAAATTGCCGAAGCACGGCAAAACCGTGATGCCGAGTACCAATACGAACTGATTACCTATAACGGTTATTTGTATACAGAGTTTCCCTCTCACCTGATTCCCGGTCCTCCCCAGGAAGGCATAATGCGCATTTACGATACCCAAAAGGAAGTGTTCGGCTTTATGAAAACGAATGGGGAAGAAATTAGTAAGGCTAAGTATTATGAGGCGCGCGATTTTAGCGAAGGACTCGCCGCGGTTCTGGATCCAAATAAAGGGTATTGGGGATTTATAGACCGCAATGGCAAAGTTGTTATTCGGGCTACATTCGATGAAGCATATTCGTTTTCGGAAGGAAAAGCGGTGATTAACGAAAACGGAAAGTTTTATTTCTGCGACCGAAACTCAATGCTGCAGCCGATATTGGGTAATTATTCGCGTGTTTTTGATTTGCAGGAAGGTGTAGCGGTTGTAATGAGCGATACATTGTATGGTTTGATAGACAGTACCGGACGCGAAATTGTGAAACCGCGCCTTCAGTTTCTCGATAATTTTGAAAACGGAATTTCGGTTTTCATTGAAAATGGTAAAGCTGGCGTTCTCGATAAATCGGGCAGTATGCTCATCGAAGCCCGTTACAACAACTTGTTTCGCTTTGATCAAAATCATTACGTGGTCGAGCAAAATGGTTTGCGTGGATTGATCAATTTGAAAGGTGAAATGGTTATTCAGCCAAGGTATTCGGAGATTGGTTATTTCAGCGAAGGCCTTGCACCGGTTTTACTTGGCGGCAAATGGGGATTTGTAGATTCGCGGGGAACGGAAATAATTCCATGTGAATTTGCCTCTGTTGAGCGTGCGTTTGATAATGGCGTGGCAGAAGTTTCTAAAAACGACAGTTGGATGCTGGTGCATAAAGGCGACACACTGAAATTACCGGAGTACGACGAGATTTTACCGTATTACGGATTTGCCGCAGCATTCAGAAAAGGCAATTACTGGGGTTTCTTAAATGAATTTGGAGAAGAAAGCATTGAAGCCCAATACGAAGAATTGATTTTTTCGAAAGGCGGCTTGTGTTTCGGGCTTAAAACAATTGGCGATACTGCAGCGTACGCGCTGATTAATCCGTACGGTAAAGAAATTGTGCCCGCAAAATACATCGATATTGTTCGGTTTACTGAAGGCCGGGCCGCAGTAAAAACATCCCAAGGCTGGGGCTTTATTGATGAGAACGGAACCGAAGTTGTGCGACCACAATACGATGTGGTGAGGAATTACGCATCGGGGAGGGCAGCGGTTCAGAAAAATGGAGCATGGGCGTTTCTTTCGCACAACGGCACAGAGGCTATTGCGATGTTTAGTGGATATCCGGATTTATCGGAGCTCGAAAACAAGCCTACCGACTTTTCGGATTCATTGCTTGCGATTCGTGCCGTTTTTCCGCTTTATTTGGTCGAAGTGATTGGCGATTTTGATGGAGCATATGCAGCAGTAGAGGATTTAACATCCGAAAATTCATCCGAAAATTTCCTTTGTCTTTCTAAAACCGGAAAACTTTCAGATAAAAGCCAATGCGAAATTACCGAGCGTTATGCCGATAGTTTTGAACCGGCGAAAGAACAAAATCAGTCATTTCGTATCGTACGGATTGCCGGTAAAACAATTAAAATAGATGCCGAAGGGAAAAGCCTTGAATAAACGATAGGGCAGGGCAGATTGTGGAGCGATCTATCCAGCGGTTTCATTTACCAATTTAAAAGGATGCCGCTGTATCCAATCTTCAGATTTTATTTTTGATGTAAATCGTTTCGCAAGTTTGTTTCCCATTCCCGACTTTAAGCGAACCATCACGTCTAACTCTTGAGGAATAGCGCCTGCTGTGCTTTTGATTTCCATGGCAGTACGGCCAAAATCTATGCGATTTACGCGTAATTCGAGCGCATCCTGAATATAACGGTAAATCATATTCAGATACAGCGAATGACTTCTGTTGTAGGTATAATCCATTCCGATGAGATGCGCATCAAATTGGTTTTGGTGGATAAATGCAGTGCTAAATCCAATTAATTTATCGCCGTCTTTCCAAGCCGTGAACCGAAAACGGCCATCAGGAAACGCCTCGGCCAGTGTTGGGATATACGCTTCGTTTACCGGCTGAATTCGAAATTTTGCCCGTTTATATACCTCAGTATACAGCAAATGGATTTGCTTGCTGTTTGCACGAATTTGCGCCGAATCCCAATATTCGGTAGTTAAACTTCCGGCCTTCTGCAAGGCAGCCCGCGCACGGGTTCTGTATTTGGTCGACATGGCTTCGAGGTAATCGGAGAAACCTGTCCAGTTCGCCGGCAAAGGCATTACCATCAAAGGCAGGGTGTTGACTTTTAAAAAACCTTCAAGGGACAGGTTTGCTTGAGAACCTTCGATCGGAAGAAAATCTTTAACAACGGTTAAGGCACTTGTTCCAAATTGCTCATCAGCGGCTTTCAAAGCAGAATGCCAAATTTCCTGCTGTAATTTCGCATCGTCATTTATGAGAAAATGCATGCCATAAGGCCCGCTAACCAGCATGTTTCCGGCAATCAGGATTTGTACATGGGTATCACATGAACCCAACACAAGGGGAAGCAATGATTTCAGCGCTTGCTTCCAAATACGACCCGAAGTTCCTTGGTCTGCGATAGCCTTTACAACCTGCGTTTTATCGCGCCTTAACAAACAAAAAGCACCGAAAGCAACGAGCTCACCTTTAAGAAAAACACAAGGAAAAATATGCCGTAAGTCTTCGGAGTCGTTTACGGAAACAGACCTGAGATAAGCAATGTCGAAATATACAGAGGAAGCAGAAACCTGAAGATTTACCAGTTCATCTAAGGTAACAAACTGAACATCCATGCCCGAATTTCCACTCTCATGCTTTGATTTTGAGATAAGGGAAATTGTGGGCGAGCAAGCTGATGTCATAGGAGGTACAAAGTTCGGGTATTTCAATTCGAAACACGTAAAAATAACACGCAAATTTCGTCCTTGTTCGAATGGGTGCCATTTAACTGCCAGATTGAAATTTTATTTGTCAAGGAAATGGTGTTATCGAATTGATTTCATTGTACTTATAGAATTTACATCCTGTATTTTAAAAAATAATTAACAGATGTTTATAAAAAAATGTCCTTTTGCGCTAAACTGCTGCAATTTCGCGAAGGAATCGCAATACTTTCGATTAAGTTTGCATTGAATCGTTTATCGATCATGACGCAGAATAGACCCATCAAAAGAGCCTTAATATCAGTATTTTACAAAGAAGGATTAGAACAATTGGTTCATCTTCTTGCGCAGCATGGCGTTCAATTCTGCTCGACAGGAGGAACGCAGCAGTTTATTGAAGCCTTAGGCTATGGCGTGGAACGGGTTGAAGATTTAACCTCCTACCCATCTATTCTAGGCGGCAGGGTAAAAACATTGCATCCAAAAGTTTTTGGGGGAATACTCGGTCGGCGCGATGAAGCTTCCGATGTGGCACAACTCGAAGAATACGCCATTCCCGAAATTGATTTGGTAATTGTCGACCTGTATCCCTTTCAGGAAACAGTTGCTTCGGGTGCTTCGAAACAGGAAATCATCGAAAAGATAGATATTGGGGGCGTTTCGTTGATTCGCGCCGCAGCCAAAAACTACAACGATGTGCTTATTGTATCGAATCGAAATCAGTATGCCGCTGTTGTTGAATTATTGAGTCAAAACAACGGACAAACTGGCATCGAAGATCGTTTTCGATTTGCTGCCGAAGCTTTTCTAACCACTGCTGCTTACGATGAAGCCATTGCTGGATGGATGAGTGGTGAAGCACTTCGTTACGGCGAAAATCCGCATCAACAGGCTTATTTTCAAGGTAAATTGAGTGATGTGTTTTCGCAAATCCAGGGCAAGGAGCTTTCGTACAACAACTTGCTCGACATTGATGCATCATTGCGATTGATTGCCGATTTTTCGAGCCCGGGCTGTGCAATCCTCAAACACAACAACGCATGTGGCGCGGCGCTCGATAACATTGCATTGCAAGCCTGGAACAAAGCACTCGAGGCCGATCCGGTTTCTGCATTTGGAGGCATAATCATTTTCAACTCCGCTGTTGATAAGGAACTTGCACTCGAAATTGATAAAATCTTTTTCGAGGTACTTTTAGCTCCGGAATTTTCGGCTGAGGCACTGCAGATATTCAGTGCGAAAAAGAACCGAATCATTCTGCAAACAAGAGCATTTGAACGCCCGCAATTCGAGAAGCGCACAGCCTTGAACGGCTTGCTGGTGCAGCATACCGATGCACAAACCGAAAAGCGTGAGCAATTCAAAATCTGCACCGATACAGCTCCTACTTCTGCGCAATTGAGCGATTTAGAATTCGCAGCGGTGTTGGTAAAACACACCAAGTCTAACGCCATCGTTTTGGCAAAAGATAATCGACTTTTAGCCAGTGGAACCGGACAAACATCGCGTGTTGATGCGCTGAATCAAGCCATCGATAAGGCAAAACGTATGAATCTTTCGATTGAAGGTGCTGTTATGGCATCGGATGCATTTTTCCCATTTCCCGATTGCGTCGAGATTGCTACAGCGGCGGGAATAAAAGCAATCATTCAACCTGGAGGCTCCATAAAAGATCAAGACTCAACAGACGCGGCAAACCGACTCGGAATTGCCATGGTAACAACAGGAATAAGACACTTTAAACACTAACACAGCACACATGGGTTTATTCAATTTTTTCACCCAGGAAATCGCGATTGACCTCGGAACGGCCAACACGATTATCATTCACAACGACAAAGTAGTGGTCGATGAACCATCAATCGTTGCAATTGAGCGCTCGAGCGGTAAGGTAATTGCCGTAGGTAAGCAGGCGCAGCAGATGCATGGTAAAACCCACGAAAACATAAAAACCATTCGTCCGCTGAAAGACGGCGTAATCGCCGACTTCAACGCCGCCGAACACATGATTCGCGGCATGATTAAAATGATTAATCCCGGTCGAAAAATCTTCAGTCCTTCGCTCATCATGGTAATCTGCATTCCATCGGGAATTACCGAGGTTGAGAAGCGTGCCGTTCGCGACTCGGCCGAACATGCCGGTGCCAAGGAGGTGTACCTCATTCACGAACCGATGGCCGCTGCAATTGGTATCGGTATCGACGTTGAAGAACCGATGGGGAACATGATTATCGATATCGGAGGAGGTACCTCCGAAATCGCCGTTATTGCGCTGGGCGGAATTGTTTGCTACAAGAGCATTCGTGTTGCGGGTGATGATTTTACGTCCGACATCGAAGATTACATGCGTCGCCAGCACAACATCCACATTGGTGAGCGCACCGCCGAAAAGATTAAAATCGAAGTGGGCGCCGCATTAACCGAGATCGACAATCCACCGCCTGATTATGCTGTGCATGGCCGCGATATGATGACCGGTATTCCGAAAGAAATTACCGTTTCGTACCAGGAAATTGCACATTGTCTCGATAAATCGATTGCGAAGATTGAAACCGCGATTCTTAACGCACTGGAGATGACACCACCGGAGCTTTCGGCCGACATTTACCGCACCGGGATTTATCTTGCCGGTGGTGGTTCGATGTTGCGCGGACTCGACAAGCGTATTTCCGCCAGAACAAAACTGCCGGTTTACATCGCCGAAGATCCATTGCGTGCCGTTGCCCGTGGAACCGGAATCGCATTGAAAAACCGCGATAAGTTCAAGTTCCTTATCCGTTGATTGTTTTTAGAAACCGGGCGTAAGACATGCGGAATTTCTTCCTCATCATCAGAAAGTACAATTTCTTTATTGCCTTTCTGTTGTTACAAGGAATTTCCGTTTACCTGTTGGTAAAAAACAATAGCTACCAGCGAGAGGTTGTGGTTTCGTTCTCGAATCAAATTACCGGGCAAATCTATGCCGCTTATGCTGACGTAACGGATTACCTAACGCTGGGAATCACGAATCGTTTGCTTGCCGAAGAAAACGCACGTCTTCGTAAGGCCGATTCCAATTCGTTTTACGATAAGTCGTTCAAGCTGATTAAAGTGAACGATACACTTTACGAGCAGCAATACGAATACATCAGCGCGCGCGTAATCAACAACAGCTACACGAAAGTGAACAATTACCTCACGCTCGATGCAGGCAAGAACAAAGGCATTCAGCGCGATATGGCTGTGATATCGAGTACCGGTGTTGTAGGAATTGTAAACGATGTGTCGCAGCACTTTTGCACCGTTATTTCGGTATTGAACAGCAAAACGCGGATTTCGTCGATGATTAAGAAAAACGGATATTTCGGTTCCACTGTTTGGAGTGGCGGATCTCCACAAACCGGAAGCCTGCTCGACATTCCAAGCCACGCTAAAGTTGCGGTCGGCGACACCGTAGTTACTACGTCTTTTTCGCTTTACCCGCAAAATATTATGGTTGGAAAAGTCGCCGAGATTGGCACGTCGGGCGAGAGTTTCAAAGAAATAAAAGTAAAACTCAGTACCGACTTTCAAAACATCTCATACGTGTACATCGTGCGCAATCTGTTGAAGACCGAACGCGATACCCTCGAAGCCAAGTTGAACGCCAATGATCAGTGATATTCTCATCAATATTATTCGCTTTTTCCTGCTCATTTTCTTGCAGGTTCTGGTGCTCGATCAGCTCGAAATTTCGGGTCCGGTGAACGGCTATTTCAACGCCTACCTGTATATCCTGTTCATTCTGATGTTGCCGGTTAACGTCAATAAACTCTTCTTACTTTTTCTCAGTTTCATTACCGGATTAACCATCGACTTATTTACCGGAACGCCCGGAATGCATGCAGCGGCTTCGCTGGTAATTGCATTTTTGCGGCCATCGTTTTTACATGTCATTGCCCCACGCGAAGGATACGAATCGACCGTTCGACTTACCATGCAGGGAATGGGAGGAAGTACCTTTCTAGTGTATGCAGGCGTTATGACTTTTGTGCATCACCTCTGCTTATTGTTAATCGAAGCCTTTAACTTTTTAAATTTCTTTGATTTACTCTTGCGTGTGCTCACCTGCAGTGTCTTTACTATGGTGCTCATTGTGATGAGTCAGATCCTTTCGCAACGCAGCAAAGGAGGAGCCGAATCATGAACCTGTTTTCGGATCGAAAATACGTTATCAGCGCAATTTTCCTAACCATTGCGGTATTGTATCTTATCCGTCTGTTTTACATTCAGGTTATTGATGATAAATACAAACTCGCGGCCGACGACAATGCCTTACGGCACAAAATCGAATATCCCGAACGCGGTGTTATTTACGACCGAAACGGAAAAATCCTGGTTTACAACGAGGCTGCGTATGATTTGATGGTAATTCCCAAACGGGTAAAAAACATCGATACGGCCGATTTGTGCAACATGCTGCAGATTACCAAGGAAGCATTTATCGAGAAATTAAAGAAGCTTAAAAAGCAAAAATTCAGCTCATTCCGTCCTGAAGTTTTTGAAGGAGAGATTTCGCTGGAAACCTATGCAACGCTGCAGGAGAAGCTCTATAAATTCCCAGGATTTTTCGTGCAGGCCCGAACGCTGCGCAAATATCCGATGCGCATTGCTCCACATGCCTTAGGTTATGTGGGAGAGGTGGATGAAAAAATTATTTCTGCCAATCCGTATTACCGCATGGGCGATAACATGGGACTGAGCGGCGTAGAAAAATCGTACGAAGAAGCATTGCGCGGACAACGCGGGGTGAAAATTGTGATGGTAGACGTGTACAACCGCGAAAAAGGAAGCTTCGAAGGCGGAAAATACGATACGGCATCGGTTCTGGGAAAAAGCCTTACTTCGTCTATTGATGCCGAGCTGCAGCAATACGGCGAACAACTGATGCAGAACAAAGTAGGTGCAATTGTGGCCATTGAACCCGCTACCGGCGAGGTGCTTACCATGGTTTCGTCGCCAACATATGACCCCAATCTTTTGGTTGGACGATTAAAGAAAAAGAATTACCCGAAAATGGTGCGCGATACATTGAAACCTTTGTACAACCGCGCAACCATGGCGAAATATCCGCCCGGCTCGACCTTCAAATTGCTGAATGGATTAATCGGCTTGCACGAAGGCGTTATCAACGAAAACACCACGTTCGGCTGTTCGCGCGGATTTCATTTCGGTGGCCTAACTGTTGGCTGTCACCCGCATGCATCGCCAGTAAATCTGAAGTTTTCCATCACCACATCCTGCAACGCCTATTACTGTAACGTATTCAAAAATATCTTGCAGAAATATCCAAAAACGGCAATTGGTTTTGATGTTTGGCGAAATCACGTAATGAGTTTCGGACTCGGACATAAATTCCCAACCGATTTGCCACAAGAATCATCGGGCAATGTACCAACCATCAAGTATTACGACAAGTACCACGGTTCGGGTCGATGGAATGCCATCACCGTTATTTCACTCGCAATTGGTCAGGGCGAAATGGGTGTAACACCATTGCAGATGGCAAACTTTTGTTCGGTGATTGCAAACCGCGGCTGGTACATTCCGCCACACATCATTAAAAGCATTGATGGCGGACAAATCGATGCGAAATTCCGCAAAAAACAAAGAACCAAAATTGAACGCGAATATTTCGACATGGTGGTCGACGGCATGCGCAATGTGGTATTGAACGGAACAGGACGCATTGCGCAACTCGATTCGCTTACCGTATGCGGAAAAACAGGAACAGCGCAGAATCCGCATGGTAAGGATCACTCCATTTTTATTGCATTTGCGCCGATGGATAATCCCAAAATTGCGATGGCCGTGTATGTCGAAAATGCCGGCTTCGGAGCCGCATGGGCCGCACCGATTGCCAGTTTGATGATGGAAAAATACCTGCGCAGAGAAGTAAAGCGGCCCGAAATGGAAAAACGCATTCTTGAGGCAAATCTGCTTCCGAAGAAAGAAGACTGGGTAGCTAAAAAATAGAAGCATGGCAAACAGAAACAACGAAGGAGTTCTGCAGAATATCGACTGGATTCTGGTGCTCATGTACCTGCTGATGGTTACCATGGGCTGGTTCAACATTTACGCAGCTGTTTACAACGAAGAATACAAAAGCATTTTCGATACATCACAGAGTTACGGGATGCAATTGGTGTGGATAATTAGTTCGCTCTTCATTGCCTTTGTAATTTTAGTAATTGATGGCGAGGCCTTTCCGCGGGTGGCGTGGGCCGTTTATGGAGCATTTATTTTACTGCTAATAGCGGTAATCTTCGTCGGTGCCGAGGTTAAAGGCTCTAAATCGTGGATTGGCGTGGGATCATTTCGCGTGCAACCTGCCGAATTTGCCAAGTTTGCCACCAATCTGGCCATTGCAAAATACCTTAGTAACATCAACATTAAAATCGACAACCTTAAAACGAAGTTGATTGCGGGAGGACTTTTTGCCGTTCCGGCATTGATTATTATCCTCCAAAACGAAACTGGATCGGCACTCGTTTACGGATCATTTATCCTTGTACTCTTCCGCGAAGGATTGTCGGGCAATTTCCTCATTCTCGGTTTGATGATGGTCGTACTTTTTGTACTCGCCCTGTTGGTCGACGAAACAATTCTCAGCATTATACTCGCTGTTGTAGCGGCAGGATCACTCTTTTTCATCCGTCGAAAAATGCGGAATATTCTGGCCGTAGTCGGAATTCTTGTTGCCGCACTTTCTTTTGTGTATTCGGTCGATTATGCCTTTGTAAATATCCTTGAACCGCATCAAAAAAAACGGATTAACGTGTTGCTGGGCAAGGAAGTAGACCCTAAAGGTGCAGGCTACAATGTTAATCAATCGATGATAGCCATTGGTTCGGGCGGCGTTTTAGGAAAAGGATTCCTAAAAGGAACACAAACCAAATTCAACTATGTTCCCGAGCAGAGTACCGACTTTATTTTTTGCACAGTAGGCGAGGAGTGGGGCTTCGTCGGAAGCGTTGTCGTGATTGGCTTGTTCATAGTTCTGCTCCTGCGCATAATCTATCTTGCCGAACGACAACGATCGGCTTTTTCGCGTATTTACGGGTATGGACTGGCCAGTATCATTTTTATTCATTTGGCCATCAATATCGGAATGACCATTGGCCTGGCGCCGGTTGTTGGTATTCCCTTGCCTTTTTTTAGTTATGGTGGCTCATCCTTGTGGTCGTTTACAATCCTCACCTTTATATTCGTGAGATTAGATGCCTACCGTTTCCAGATTCTCAGGTAGATTTTCTGTTTAATCCGCTGCAAATTTCGAAAACAAATAATTACGCTGTGTTTAAACAGAATTTGGCCCTGCATCAGTATATTTATAAAAAATAAAACAGATTCGTACGCCATGGCTACATCATATATCATTACCGGTTTTCGCTCTGCCGTTGGAAAAGCACCCCGCGGAATGTTTCGTTTCATGCGCCCCGACGACCTCGCTGCACAAGTTATTCAGCACCTCATGAGAGCCGTACCCGAACTCGACAAAGACCGCATCGACGACGTAATCGTTGGAAATGCCACACCCGAAGCCGAACAGGGCTTGAACATCGGCCGCATGATTTCGCTCATCGGACTCGGAACCGACAAGGTGCCCGGTATGACCGTGAACCGTTACTGCGCATCGGGCCTCGAAACCATCGCCATTGCGGCGGCCAAAATTGAAGCCGGTCAGGCCGATTGCATCATAGCCGGAGGCGTCGAAACCATGTCGCCCATACCTTTTGGTGGATGGCGTATCGTTCCAAACCTCGAAATTGCGAAGTCGCATGCCGATTATTACTGGGGCATGGGCCTCACCGCCGAAGCCGTTGCGCGCGAATTTGATGTGAGTCGCGAAGATCAGGATATGTTTGCTTATCATTCGCACCAAAAAGCCACTGCGGCCATACAAGAAGGACGATTCAAAGACGATATCGCAGCAATAGCAATTGAGGAAATATTCCTCGACGAAAAAGAAAAACGAAAAGTAAAACGGTACACCGTCGCAACAGACGAAGGCCCTCGTGCCGATACCGATATCGAGAAACTCGCCAAATTAAAACCCGTTTTCGCCAGCGACGGCGTGGTAACAGCCGGTAATTCCTCACAAACATCAGACGGAGCCGCCTTTGTGTTGGTAATGTCGGAACGCATGGTGAAGGAATTGAACCTACAGCCCTGGGGAAGATTGGTGTCTTACGGTCTTGCAGCTTTGGAGCCGCGCATCATGGGCGTTGGTCCGGTTTACGCCATACCCAAAGCGCTCGAAAAAGCGGGCATGAACCTCGGTCAAATCGAACTCATCGAGTTGAATGAAGCCTTTGCATCGCAGTCGCTAGCCGTGATGCGCAAGCTCGGGCTCGATGCCGATCGGGTGAATGTTAACGGAGGCGCCATTGCACTCGGCCATCCGCTTGGCTGCTCGGGCGCAAAGCTCACCGTGCAATTGTTCAACGAAATGAAACGCAGAAACCAAAAATACGGTATGGTAACCATGTGCGTTGGCACTGGGCAGGGAGCCGCCGGTATATTCGAACGATTTTAATAGCCAAAACCATGGAAAATAAAGCAAATCATACCACAAAAGGAGGCGAATTCCTCATCAAAGAAACCCCGGCCGAATCGGTATTTATTCCCGAAAACTGGAGCGAGGAACAACGCATGATTGCCGATTCTGCTTACGACTTTCTCGAGGCCGAAGTGTATCCCAACCTCGACCGTATCGATAAACTTGAGCCCGGACTTATGCCTTCCTTGCTCGACAAAGCCGGCGCACTCGGCTTGATGGGCGTTTCGGTACCCGAAGAATACGGCGGATTTGGTAAAGACTTCAACACCTCCATGTTGGTTTCTGAAGTGGCGGGCGCAGGCTTTTCTTTTGCAGTGGCCCTTTCGGCGCATACCGGCATTGGTACACTTCCAATTTTGTATTATGGAAATGCCGAACAAAAACAGAAATACATCCCCAAACTGGCCAGCGGCGAATGGAAAGCAGCCTACTGCCTAACCGAGCCGGGCAGTGGATCAGATGCCAACAGCGGAAAAACGAAAGCAACGTTAACCGAAGACGGCAAGCATTACCGCATCAACGGGCAGAAAATGTGGATCACCAATGGAGGCTTTGCCGATGTGTATACTGTTTTCGCGAAAATCGACGACGACGAAAACCTGAGTGCTTTCATTGTGGAGCGTAATTTTCCGGGACTTTCGCTCAACGAAGAAGAGCGCAAGATGGGTATCAAAGGTTCCTCAACGGTGCAGGTTTTCTTCAACGATTGCCTCGTACCGGTCGAAAATATGCTGTCGGAGCGGCAAAACGGATTTAAAATCGCCGTGAACATCCTCAACATCGGGCGCATTAAACTAGCAGCTGCTGCAATTGGTGGCAGCAAGCAGTGTTTAACGCGTGCAGTTAAGTATGCAAACGAGCGTGAGCAATTTGGCCGTCCCATTTCGAAATATGGCGCAATACGCCATAAGCTGGCCGAAATGGCTATTAAAATCTATGCCTGCGAGGCTGCAACGTACCGCATCGGACAGAACATCGACGATGCGTATGCCGAATTGATAGCATCTGGCATGGAACCCGGAAAAGCACGACTTAAAAGCGTTGAGCAATTTGCAGTTGAGTGTGCCATCATGAAAGTGCACGGTTCCGAAACGCTCGATTATGTGGTCGACGAAGGTGTACAGATTTTTGGCGGTATGGGCTACTCGGCCGAAGCGCCAATGGACCGCGCCTACCGCGATGCGCGCATTAACCGCATTTTCGAAGGAACGAACGAGATTAACCGCATGCTCACGGTCGACATGATGCTGAAACG
>CANMGM010000012.1 GCA_947497195.1 Bacteroidota bacterium | reverse complement strand
TGCGGTATTTGAATGCATGCAGATGAGCTTCTATTGCTCGCCATGAGCCTCGATTCGATACGAGCGACACCAAAAAGAACTTTCCGGGTTCGGGTAAATCATTCCAGTCAATAAATTGCAAATCATCCAATTTTCGCCTGCACAAATCTGTTATGGCTTTGATGTTAATGCCCGCATCCTGCAAAAATCTAATTTTTCTTCTTGCTTTCTTGCCAACCCCAGCAATTAGAATAGGTTTTTCGCTATGATTTAGTCTTAAATACCGTATCAGGTATGCGAGGCGCAAATGAGTAAATGCCTCTTCGTTGTAGGCCGGATGATTTCGACTAAGCCGCTGCCCGGAATCGTGCCAGACTAAAACGTCATCACTGATTTTTGCAAATCCTTCGGGATTCTTTTCGAGCCAGTGCAACCACAATTCGTAATCTTCAGGAAAACTTCCTTCTTTATATAAGGGCTCTCTATCAATCGCAGACCGCCGAAACATTACTGAAGGATGCGCAACAGGCGATTCAATGAATCGGTACTTCCGAATATCTTCTGAAGAATGGATGCTATTAATCTGATCAACATAAACTGAATATCCCCCCGCAGTTATCCCTTCGCAACGATACACCACCATTCCTGAAACCAACATGCTATGCGTATTTGCATCGAGGTATTCCGATTGCTTGCGTAACCTTCCGGGCAGCATTTCATCGTCGGCATCCATGCGCGCAATGTATTCGCCCGAGCAATGCTTCAGGCCTGTATTCAATGCGTGCACAATACCAACTTGAGGTTCATGCACCAGTTTGATTTGTGGATAATTGGCGGCAAGTTTCTTCGCAAGATTACTTCTTTGGTTCTGATTTTCAACTAAAACCAGTTCGAATGAAATATCCTGAGTTAAAACCGAATCGACCGCGCGTTTCAATACATGATCGGCGTTTCGGAATGGAATTAACACAGATATTTTGATTTCAGCCAATTGGATGTTCGTGAATTACAAGATTATTATGTTGCTAAAATGCAGCTAATTTTTCTGCTTATAAAACATCCTGCAGCATCAGCCCAAAAATATAAGTACCTTCGACGCGTTCGTGTTGTTTTTAGTTTCGTATGCCCAAATTCATTGCCTACTTTTTTATCCTTTCACTATGTTCGCTGAACACTATTCTTTCGGGGCAACAGCTAACAATTAGTGGCGTAATTACCGAACAAGGCTCGGGCGAGACACTGCCGGGCGTTTCTATTTATTGTCCCAAATCGCAAAGCGGAACCACTTCGAATAACTACGGGTTTTATTCCATATCCATTCCGGCCGATTCGGCCAGCCTAATTTTTCGCATGATTGGCTACGAGCCTATCCAGATTCCGATAAATTCAAAAACAACGCGTAAAGATATTCGGCTCGTGAAACAGGATCTTGAATTGAAGGAAGTTGAAATTACAGCCGACCGCACCGAACAGCGTGTGGCCGAGGTAACCCAAATGAGCAGCATCGAAATTCCGATCGATCAAATCAAGAAAATTCCGGCGCTGTTTGGAGAGAAAGATGTTTTGAAGGTGATACAATTGTTGCCCGGCGTGCAGAAGGGAAGCGAGGGCAGTTCGGGATTTTATGTGCGTGGTGGCGGGCCCGACCAGAACCTCATCATTCTCGACGATGCCGTGGTTTACAACGCCAGTCATTTATTCGGCTTCTTTTCGATTTTCAATGGCGATGCCCTTAAAAGTGTCGAATTAATTAAAGGTGGTTTTCCGGCGCGATTTGGCGGAAGGCTTTCGTCGGTGCTCGAAATGCAAATGAAAGACGGAAACAAGGAAAAACTGCAGGGCGAGGCAGGTATTGGCTTGATTTCATCACGCTTAAGCCTAGAAGGTCCGATTAAAAAAGATAAATCATCGTTTATCGTTAGTGGCCGTCGAACCTATATCGATGCCTTGATTTATCCATTTTTGCCCGCCGATGAGAAAGGCGGTTACTTCTTTTACGATTTCAATGCGAAAGCACACTTTATTCTAAACGAAAACGATCGACTTTACATTAGCGGATACTTCGGAAAAGACAAATTCTATTTCCGCTCAAATGCCGAAGACGGATCGGTTTCGAGGGGCAGTTTTCTGTGGCAGAACGCTACGGGTACCGCCCGATTCAATCACATCATCAACAACAAGGCATTCAGCAATACCTCGCTTATTTTCTCGCGTTACAATCTCGGCATCAATACCATCGAAGAGCCGAAAGACGGCAATGATTTTGAATTGGATTTCTCAAGTGGTATTAGAGATTGGACGATTAAACATGACGTAGATTTTTTTGCCAATCCTGATCATTATATCCGCACCGGAATCGCCAGTACATATCATCGGTTTACACCCAATGCAGTGGTTATAAAAGCCGGCGAAGATTTACCTAATGTTGAAGATTCTGAACGCTACGATTGTCTCGAAAGTGGCATCTATGCAGAAGATGACTGGAAGATAAACTCAAAGCTAAAAGTAAATGCAGGCTTACGTTTGAGCCATTTTTTGGCCGGAAAGAAAAATTATTTTGGGCTCGAGCCGCGGTTTTCGGGTCGTTATCTGCTTCGCGACAATTTTAGCTTGAAAGCTAGCTATGCCTTGATGAACCAGTATTTACATCTGTTAAGCAGTACAGGAGTTGGATTGCCCACCGATTTATGGGTGCCTGCAACCGAACGTGTTGCTCCTCAGCGGGCACATCAGGTTGCACTGGGTTTAGCCCGCGATATCGAAAAGCCTGCTTTAACGGCTACGTTTGAAGTGTATTACAAGCAGATGAACCGCGTAATTGGGTATAAGGAAGGAGCAAGTTTTCTGCCAGCCGGAGTTATTGGCGATAATAGTAAAGTAAGTTGGCAAGACAATGTTACATCAGGTCAGGGAACCAGCTATGGTGCCGAGTGGATGCTTCAGCGCAAAAGCGGCAAACTTACGGGCTGGATTGGCTACACTCTTTCGTGGACAATTCTTCAGTTCGACGAATTGAACAACGGTAAGCCTTATTTCGCACGCTACGACCGCAGGCATGATCTCTCAATTGTAGCCATGTACGAAATTCGTCCGGGCTTTAATTTGTCTGCTACCTGGGTTTTCGGAACCGGTCAGGCCATTACGCTGCCGCTTGCCGAATATTACGTAACGCAGCACGACCCCGATCAAACAGATTACAATTCGTATGGCGCATTTGTCGAAGATTTTGGTCCGAAAAATAGTTTCCGGATGGCGCCTTACCACCGGCTCGATTTTGCCGCACAATGGAGTAAAAAACTAAAACGCAGCGAACGCACATTTGAACTTGGTGTTTACAATGCCTACAACCGTAAAAATCCGTTCTTCTACTCGGTCGACAGAAGAGCAGACGGATCGCGTTATTTGAGTCAAATTTCTTTATTCCCGATTCTTCCATCGGTTTCATGGACGTATAAATTTTAATAGATGAAAAAGCTCATATTTTTTCTTCCCTTTTTGATTATTTTCTTTTCATGCAAGAAGGAGGCTAGCATTAACTTACCCGATACCCCGCCCAAACTTTCGGTTTCATGTTTCATTTCTGATTCTGTTGAATTGATTCGTGCAACTATTTCCTGGTCGAATCCGGTGTTTAGTTCATCTAATAAAGGAAATGAGCCACCTTCTGATTTACTCGTAACCATTTCGGGGAATGGAATTACCGATACCTTGATGTTTGACCCGGAGTATTTTTGGTATGCCTTGCCAGTTAGTGAATTTCCACTTTCGCCTGGAGTTGAATACACCTTGAATGTTGTTGCTCCGACCGGAGAAGAAGTTAGCGCAAAAACAAAAATTCCCGAATTAAACCCGTCCATCTCTTCTGCGTCGGTTTCAGAAAATGCATCGGTAGACCAATACGGTAACAACATCATTGATTACACATTTCGCATCGTATTGAATGAATTAAACAACGAAAAGGAATATTACCGACTGGTGTTTTATTCTACTGCAATAAATTCAGGAATTCCGGGTGAGTTTATCTATAACGACGTACGTGGAGAGGTTTATGCAGACGATAACAGCGTGATTTCCGGGAAAATATTTACAGAACAAAACATGCAATGGTATGGCGTGGATTCGGTACAGTATTCATCGTTTGCACATGTTATTCATGCATCCGAAGCGTATTACCGCTTCCACAAAACTCTGGCAAACTACAACCAGAGCAATCCATTCGTTGAGCCAACAATTGCCTATTCCAATGTAGAAAATGGCTTAGGTGTATTTGCTGGTTACAGACAAGTACGCGTCGAATTTTAACTCTATCCGATGAAGATTAAACTGCTTCAATTGGGAAAAACAAATGACGAGGATTTGATAACAGGAATAGCGCGTTACGAAAAACGCCTTTCATTGTATGCGTCATTTTTATGTGAAACAATTCCTGCATTGAAGGATACTTCCTCACTTTCTCCCGCTCAAATTAAGCAAAAGGAGGGCGAGTTGCTCTTGCACAAATTTAAGAATGATGACTACGTAATTCTGTTGGATGAAAAAGGGAAGAGTTTTACATCTGTAGCTTTTGCTCGGCATATTGAGCAGCTTCAGAATCATTCCACACGCCAGTTGGTGTTCGTTGTTGGAGGTGCTTTTGGATTTTCGGAAGCTGTTTACAATCGTGCTCAGATGAAATTATCTTTATCTGAGATGACTTTTTCGCACCAACTCATTCGGTTGATTTTTATGGAGCAATTATACAGGGCGTTTACGATTCTGAATAACCATCCATACCACAATACCTGATAAGGGGGATTTTCTAAATTTATGGTTTCATTTTTTTGATGATTTCTTTAAAATGATCACCTCTCCGGAATAGAAAATTTCCCAGTCCGTTAAATTTTCAAGTTTCGAAATCTCTTCATCAAATTCTTTTTGAGTTAAAGGATAACTCTTTTCTTTTTTCGAATAAACGATATATTCTGCATTTTTAATAAGCGGGAACTGGTAAATCGATTCTCTTAATGCTAAATGTGGCACAAAAGGCGACTGGGCACTTACGATTGCATCGGAAGGGATTTTCGCTAAATTGTGATGAATACTCTTCACATCGTAAATTCGTTGGTAATGATCTTTCTGATAAAATCTAAGTTTAGCCTTATCCGTGAAGAAAATTGTACTATCCATTGTTCGGAATGTAGAACCGATAACAAAAATTAAAACGACATAACTTAAAATTTCACGTGTTTTTTCTGACCTCAATTCTGTTAGTACCATGAAAATTCCAATAGCTAAAATTGGCGCAAATTCAATGGAATAATGCATTCCGATTCCCCACATTGCATAGTTGTCGTGAAACAGCTTCTGAAAATAAATTGGTAATAACATCAGGATGAAGTGTGGTTTCTTTAACAGCAATGGCAATCCTGATGTTAATAGCAATACATGAAGTTCTGTTTTAACAAAATCGCCAAAAGGATTTTTTGTATGATTTGTAAATAAAATTTCCGCGCATCTAAACGGTTCCCTTACAATTGTTTGCATTGCTTCAAACATATTGCTGCCTATGCTGGAGTAATTAAAGCCGCTGTATGCTTGGTGAGCCGAAAAAAATGGGATAATCCATGTTATAACGCTGCTGAAATAAAGCAAGGAAATTCCTGATAAAAATAAAAGGAATGTTACATGTTTTTTATTTCTCCTGTGTTCAATTACGAGGGCTAAGCAAATGAAGGCTAACCACAACGACACATTTTCCTGTGCAATTAGAATAAAGAGCAATAAAAGAATAGACTGTATTTTGGTACCGCGCCAAATCGAAACAAAAAACCATGGAATAAGGCAACTGGCTACTACAACGCTATGATAATCGAATGAAATGGCGCCAAATACGCCGAAAAATGAATAGAAGAGAATGGCCGCATACAAGGGCGTTTTTTTATTGGAAGTGTCGAGGTGGAGAAAAAATGTATAAATCCCCAATCCTCCAAATAAGATAGCTATAATTTGAATGATTAAAAGGCTATACGTGCCAAGTAAGAAAATAAGAGGTGATAATAAAACAAGATACATATCAAAATGCCCCCCAAGCATTGATTCTTGGAATGATTTAATCATGGTACTGTCGGCCACTTTGAAGTGCGCATACTTATAGGCTGCATGGGTATATAAGCCGAGATCGAGCGCGTATGTTCTGAAATTATAATGATTTACAAGCGATATAGATGCATATACAATTGCAAATAAAATTCCTGTGATAATTATAGATTTATGTTTTACACAGAAATTCATGCTTTTTCATTTTCAAATCTCTTGCTTCATCAATTCAGAATTGTGCAAACAAGATTTTGCTTATAATTTATTAGTAGGTGTGTAATTTAATACGCTAAAATAAGCTTAAATAGCTCGACAATCCGATGTTGTTTTTGGATTGCTCATTCATTCTTTACGTAGCTTATCGGGCAACAACAAATCTGTAGTTTTGAATAGAATTGCCAGAATCAATGCTCAGAAAGTAAATGCCATTTGCCAAACCTTGAATATTGATATGGTTTCCATCTGTAAACGTATCGATTAATTTACCTGCCATGTTTCGTATTTCACCTTTCAGAAGCTTGTTGCTGTAGGGTTGAAGTGTGATGAAATGACTCGCCGGATTGGGGAACACATCGATTGCACCTATGCTTTCGTTTTGAATGCCAACCGCATTTCCAACCTCGACAAATGCAGTATACGAATCCGAGCAGGTTGAATTTGAAAGCGTACACAATATTTCATACAAGCCTTCAGCAGTGTAGGTATGCGTAACAGGATTGCCTTGGGCTTCAGTTCCATCGCCGAAAGTCCAGTTCACGGTTCCATTGCCGGCAAGATTTGCAAGAAAATCAACTGTAGCATTGGGCAAAACAACCAATTCAGAACTAAGGTCAATACTGAGAATTGAAACAGGATCCGCATTTTGAATTTCGAAAGGTACTTGAACATACGTACCGTCATCGAAACTAACTTCAAGCAAGTAATTGCCAGGGTTCAACTGTCCCGAATTGTAATTGCCCGCAAGTAAAACAGGAGGCGAAAGTGCAATCTCGTTGGTGTCGAGTACTTGAATTTGGGCAAAGCCGGGAATGGCAGAACTTACCGAAAATGAACCCGGATTGCCGTTGCATGTTTCATTGATGGTCGTGAGATTTAACTGCAAGCTGTTCATGTTAAAATTCAACTGCGCATTCCAGGCGCTTTCCTGCAGCGCAATTAAACTGCTCGCACCTAAAATAGCAAAACTAATTTGAGCCGAGTCGCCGGGTTGAATCACGCCAACAGTCGCACCGAGCAGTGCTGAAATTTCGCCGGTTATGGCCACATTACGCGTTAAGCTGCCCGATAGCGCTGCAAATTTTTCTGCATCCGTAAAGCCATCATACAGACTTATGCTGCCTCCCGCACCATTGTTGTTGAAACAGTATGGATTAGCAGACAGATTGCTCAATAATTTTATTCCAAAATATACAGTTGGATTGCTCTCATCGAATGCATAAATCATTTTATACGTAGCATCATACATACAGCGATTCTGACCATTGTTTGCAATATCCCAATCGGCAAAAACTCCGGCCGACATACTGGCGCTAGGCTCATTCGCCTGGTTAATCAAGCTGTACGTCATTTCTATGTAGTTCTCATTCGGTTTTGCGCAAGCTTTCTGATGTATACTTATTTGTTGTGCGCCTGCGGAATCGGTCGAAAATGCCGAACGAATGCATTGTGTGCCATCCGCATCATCTGTTTTGTTTACAGCTAATTCACGCGTAAAATCATCATCATAGCCGGGTAGGGTGGAGGCATACACATTGTCGGCAACTTCTCCCGAACTTCCAAGTAAAAATCCTGCGCTATAAATTTGTGAACTGCCATTTTGGTAAGCTATACCAATTCCGTCGGTAGCATAGTCGGCGTTGTAACCAATGCTGCCACGCGATGTGATCGTAGTTTTTAGATTGTTCAAGGTTAAATCCATGTAATCCTTGTTCACCCGAACTTCGACGTATTCATTGGCAAAATACCCGTTTGCTGCATCGCTGTAACGCAACTTAAGAACTACATCGAGGTTGTATGGGGCATTTGGTGAAATGCGAAAAGTGAAAGGAGTTTGTTGCAAATGCGCATCAAGCGATGCAATGGATCCGGCCAAATAAGTATTCTCAATTATTTCGATAAATGCATTATCAGAACTAATTGAAACGGCTAAATTCTGAGCAGGCGCCAGGTAGTTATAAAAGGAGCCAATCAGCGAAACTGTATCGCCCGATACCAAAAATGCATCTTGTGAATTGTTTGCAAATTCGGGATTGATAAAATGAATAGAAGGTCTTTCTGGATCGGTGAGTGCACGCAACATATTTAGTCGGCCCGAACCGAGTAATTGATTTACCGCCGAATTTCCGGGTAGAGCATAAATCGAAGTGTCGGCAGTGATGCGAAGGCGTTCGGCTACTTGTAGCGCCGAGTATGTGGGAAAATGACTTTTTACCAATGCCGCGGCACCCGTAACTAGTGGAGCTGAGAATGAAGTGCCAGAGCTAACATCGTATCCATTAAACGGCGAGCAGGAGCGCACCAGTTCGCCGGGCGCGCAAATGTCGACACGTGGACCAAACGTACTGCCAGACCATGCAATATCGGCCGCGCCTGTTGCAGCTACGCTGAAAACACCTTCATATGATGCCGGATAATATTTTTCGTTAATTCCTGAATTGCCTGCTGCTGCAACAATCAACGCTTCTTTGTTTATGGTTGCATAGCGAACGATTTCTTCACCGAAGGGGTCTGAAAATGTGCCGCCCCAGCTTGCATTGATGAATTTGCATCCCAGTTCGGCCAGGTAAACGATTCCTTCGTAGCCAAATGTGAAGCCGTTTGCATCGTCGATGCGTACAGGGACGAATTTGCAGCGATACGCATTGCCAGCTACTCCAATTCCGTTGTTTACCGTTGCCGAGCTCATGCCTGTTGTAAACATGCCATGTGGCGATAAGGTCGCCGTAGGATTGTTTGTATTGCTGGCGGTATTCCATCCTCTGAAATCATCGATGTACCCATTGTTGTCATCATCAAGACCATTCACCGGATCGGCATAGTTATAACGAACATTGCCCAAATCCTGATGTTCGAACTGTATACCCGCATCGGTTATGCCGATGTACACATTGGTGTCGCCTTGTTCAATATCGAATGCCTCAAATGTTTTAATAAGCGCATGATGGTATTGTTGGGCAATTTGCGGATCGTTGGGAGTAAACATTGGCCGTTGAACAAATCGGGGCTGCACCCATTCGAAATAACCGCTTTTGGCAAGCTCAAAAAGCACGCGCTTCAAGGGCTTGTTGCCTGTATGCTGCATTGTCCCGATGCCTCTCAAATCAGCATATTTTCGACCTGTCCGATCGAAGGTGTTTTGAGGTTTTTGAACCTTCGGAAAACTTTGCCGAATATCTGCGATTCCTTCAATATTCAGTTCGATTTTGAATTTTTCAGTATTCAGGCCATCTCCCAATTTCTCGAGATAGGAATCTTTCAATTTGAAGATAATGGCTCCCTGTACAAAATCGGATTGCTGCAGATTTTCGGGAAAAAACATCTGTTGTGCCGATGTGTTTGCAGCAAATAAAATCAGGGCCGATACAATGAAACGTAATGCTTTTATCATCTTGTGTTTGTGCTATTCATCCAGTTTAAATTTAACTCCATTAGTGTAGAATGGTTCCTTCTAAATTAGCTTTTTTCTTACTTGTCGAGGTCTTTGTTTTCTTCCCTGCGTTGCCTTAAAAGGTCTTCCAGATAGTCAATTTGAACATCCTGGATTTCCAGAAGTTTTTTATTTTGATTTACCAGGAGATGGTCCATTTTTTCGCTCAATAGTTTAATTTCCAATTCGGCCTTCAGATTTATTTTATAGTCGTGTTCTGCTCGTATTCTGTCTTTCTGCTCCTGTCGGTTTTGGCTCATCATAATAATCGGCGCCTGAATGGCAGCCATACACGAAAGAATTAAATTCAGCAAAATATAGGGGAAGGGATCGAATGCCCGGTTAACTAGGATCAAGGAATTTAGTAGCATCCAGGCGCTTAGTAGAACAAAAAAACTGATGATAAATATCCAACTTCCCCCGAAAGTTGCAATTTTGTCTGCGAGTCGTTCACCAAATCTAGGGTTGAGCTCGGACTCCTCCTGTAGATTTTGCGTGAGTAATGAATTTTCGCGTATTGCAATCATTACATCCTGATCTAATTTGGCTATTTCGCCACGCTCCTGTTCAACCAGTCGGGTGAGGTATAGGCGTCTGTACTTATTGAGCTCGTAAATGGATATTACATCGTCGGTTCGAAAAGCCGGAAACTCTTCGAGGATTAAATGGTAAATGCTTTCACGAATTTCGCCACCCGTAACGATTTCGCTTGCATGAATCGGTTTGCCGCTTATGAAGCTGTATTTTAACATTGTTACCCTTTTTTAATGCTTGAAAGCCTTATCGGCTTGGTTTTGAACTTAATTCAAAAATAAAAAGGTTCCGGAGGTATGATTTCCGGAATTCTTTCATCTAAAGGCTTAAAAAATCTAACGAAATGGGTTAATTCTTTGGCTTAAAGCGTTTGGTATACTCGATGTATTCTTCTTTGGAAATACTGAAAGCGCCTTTACCATCGCCAAAATCAATTGTTCCCCAGGCCTTATCGTTGCGTATATCGGATGCCGATTCGCGTAAAACAACATTTTCAGCCTTGCCTCCCTGTTTGTCGAATTCAGCTATACGTTCTTTTGCACGTGTTGCTCCCGATTTGGCTTCCTGACGGGCTTTCTCTGTAGCTTCTGCTTTTGCTTTGGCTTCTGCTTCTGCTTTTGCTTTGGCTTCTGCTGCAGTTGCAATAGCTTCCTGTCTTGCTTTTTCTTCGGCTTCACGCTTAGCTTTATCAGCGGCTTCTTTTCCTAAACGTTCGGCTTCTGCTTTGGCAATAGCTTCCTGTCGGGCCTTTTCGGATGCCTCAGCCTTGGCTTTGGCTTCGGCTTCCTGCCTTGCTTTATCGGCCGCAGCCTTCTCGATGGCTTCCTGTCGGGCTTTTTCAATCGTCTCAGCTTTTGCCTTGGCTTCAGCCTCAACCTTGGCTTTGGCCGCGGCTTCAGCTTCCTGGCGCGCCTTCTCGTCGTATGCACGTTGCTCGGCAACTTTTTTATCTGCTTGTTCGCGTTCTATTTTTTGCTTTTGTGCAGCTTCTTTCTCGGCTTTTGCACGGGCCTCATCTTCGGCACGCTTGCGCTCCTGTTCAACGCGGGCAATTGAATCCTGCTGCATTTTTAGGCGGAACAATTCATCGGCCTTAGCCTTTTCTTCTTCCAGCTTCTTCTTTAGTGCTGCTTCTTCAGCGAGTTTTCTCAGGCGTTCAATTTCGGCTGCTTCTGCGCGGGCTTTTGCTTCAGCTTCTGCTTTTGCCTTTGCTTCAGCTTCTGCTCTTGCTTTCTCTTCGGCAGCTTTTGCAATGGCTTCCTGCCGAGCTTTTTCTTCGGCATCACGTTTGACCTTTTCTGCAGTCTTCTTAGCTAGGCGTTCGGCTTCTGCCTTAGCCAATGCTTCTTGACGCAATTTTTCCTCGGCTTCGCGTTTAGCCTTGGCTTCGGCTTCTTTCGCTAAACGTTCGGCTTCAGCTTTTGCAAGAATTTCCTGACGTTCTTTTTCTTCAGCTTCGCGCTTCGCCTTATCGGCTGCTTCCTTGGCAAGGCGATCGGCTTCGGCTTTTGCAAGAATTTCCTGACGCTCTTTTTCTTCCGCTTCGCGCTTGGCCTTCTCAGCTGCCTCTTTTGCAACTCGTTCGGCTTCGGCTTTTGCCAATGCTTCCTGACGCGCTTTTTCTTCAGCCTCTTTCTTTGCCTTGTCTGCAGCTTCTTTTGCTAAACGTTCTGCTTCGGCTTTGGCAAGTGCTTCTTTACGAAGGCGTTCATCTTCTTCTTTACGTGCTTTGTCGGAAGCCTCCTTAGCTAGGCGATCGGACTCTGCTTTTGCCAAAGCTTCCTGACGCGCTTTTTCGTCGGCATCTTTGCGCGCTTTTTCAAGCGAATCTTTCTCTGCTTTAGCTTTAGCAAGCGCTTCTAGACGTGCTTTTTCTTCTGCTTCCTTCTTTTCCTTTTCGGCCTGCTCTTTTGACAAACGTTCGGCTTCGGCTTTTGCCAATGCTTCGCGGCGCAAGCGCTCATCTTCTTCTTTACGCGCTTTATCTGCGGCTTCCTTCGCTACACGTTCAGCTTCTGCGAGAGCAAGAGCCTCCTTACGGGCGCGTTCATCGGCTTCTTTGCGTGCTTTGGCAAGCGAATCTTTCTCGGCCTGCGATTTCGCCTTTGCTTCCTGTCGAGCTAATTCTTCTGCTTCGCGGCGGGCTTTTTCGTCGGCTTCTTTCGCCAAACGCTCAGCTTCTGCTTTTGCCATTGCATCTTTGCGCAGGCGCTCCTCTTCTGCACGGCGAGTCTTTTCTTCAGCCTCCTTCGCCAGACGATCGGCCTCTGCTTTTGCCACGGCATCTTGACGCGCTTTGGCTTCTGCATCTTTCCGTGCTTTTTCTTCCGCTTCTTTTGCTAAGCGATCGGCTTCTGCTTTTGCCAAGGCATCTTGCCGAGCGTTGGCATCTGCATCTTTACGTGCTTTTTCCTCCGCTTCTTTTGCTAAACGATCGGCTTCGGCTTTTGCTTTAGCGTCTTGTCTGGCCTTTTCTTCAGCATCTCGTTTTGCTTTGTCTGCTGCATCCTTCACCAAACGATCTGCCTCAGCTTTTGCCAAGGCATCCTGCCGAGCTTTTTCCTCTGCATCGCGCTTCGTCTGTTCGGCGGCGAGTCTTGCTTCGCGTTCAGCCTTCTCTTTTGCCAGCTTTTCTTCGAGTGCTTTTCTATCTTGTTCCGTCTTTGCAGTTAAAGCAGCTTCCCGCTCTCGCGCTTCCCGCTCTTCAGCTTCACGTTTTGCTGTTAGCTCAGCAGCTTTACGGGCGGCTTCGGCCGAATCGGCTTCTGCTTTAGATTTGGCAATAGCCTGACGCTCGGCTTCAATTTCTGCTTGGCGTGCCGCTTCCTTCGCAGCCTCCTCTGCTTTGCGCGAAGAATCGGCTGCTGAGGCAACTTCTTGTTCTTTTCTTAATTCTCTTCTTCTCTCTGCAGCTACAGCCTCAGCAAATTCTTTTTTCTGCCTGTTCGTTGCCTTTTGAAAATTTTCTTTATAGTCGAACGCTTCGATTTCTGGGTCGAACGCTATCTTGTATTTATATTCAAATGAGATCTTTTCATCTTTTTTATGAAGATTGATTACCCCTAATTCGTTCAACTGCGCTACTTCGGTTCCGATAAGGTTTGCCGGCGCATATGTGCTAATTTCGATTTTTGTAGGACTATGACCCGGTTGTTCTAGAATAGCTTCGCACTCGCGGTTAACGCCAATGCGCATTTGAAATGCACCGGTTTCAGCGTCAAACTGGAGGTATTCATTCTTGCCACCGCAAACAAGACGAATTTTAGCATCAGGGCTTAATTGCCCGTCTGAGCCGCGCAATTCCCCATTAAAAATTAAAAACTCTGCAGATTGCGCAAAGGCATCACCATAACTTAACATCAATGCTGCCAGCATGAATTGCCAAAAGCGAATTTCTATTGAAAATAATTTACGGATTTTCATGAATTTTATGTTCTACAAAACTATTAATTCTATGGTATTTTTTCTCATAACTTACAAACAATATCGGATGTCCTTATCGTTTTTTTTCCAAACCTTACTTGGTTAAAATCGCTTCAAGACCAATTCACTAACTGTCTTGCCAATCGATAATGAAGACGTTGCAGCCGGAGAAGGCGCATTCAACACATTGATTGCAATTTCGTTTTCTGTAATTTTAAAATCATCGAGCAAACCTCCCGTACGATCGCAAGCCTGTGCACGAACTCCGGCACCCGCCGGTACCAAATCGTTCTCTTGTACTTCTGGCACAAGCTTCTGCAAGGCTTTGGTAAATGCTGCTTTCGAAAAAGAACGGTAATATTCGCCTAAACCTGTTTTCCAATATTTTAAAGCCACTTTTCTGAAACCGGGCCAGGATATCGAATCCCAGACATCGCTGAGTTTCACATCACTTTTTTTATACCCTTCGCGCTTAAACGCAAATACAGCATTCGGACCCGCCTCTACTCCGCCGCCAATCATCTTTGTAAAATGCACGCCAAGGAAAGGGAAATTCGGGTCGGGTACTGGATAAATAAGGCTTTTCACCAGATACCGTTTATCTTCGCGCAACTCATAGTATTCTCCTCTAAACGGAACTATCCGTACGTCCAGATTTTTCTCTGTCAAACCGGCAATGCGATCAGAAAACAATCCCGCGCAATTCACTACGAGTTTGGTTGTATAGGTTTTACCGGCAGCATGAACTTCGGCACCATCGTTTTTGGGATTGATTGCATCGACCTTTGCATTCAGAATAACACGGCCTCCCTTTAGCTCGATCTGTTCCCCGATAACTTCCGCAACGCGCCCATAATCAATAATGCCGGTATACGGAACGTGAATGCCCGCCAGCCCGGTGCAATGCGGCTCATAACCACGAATCTCTTCAGCCGTTATCTTGCGAATCTTGGTCAACCCATTCTCGATGCCTCGCTTGTAAACGTTTTCGAGTAATGGAAGTTCCTCTGCATGCGTTGCGACAATTACCTTTCCGCATAAGTCGTATGGAATGTTGTGCTTGTTCGCAAAATCGAGTAGCATTTCGTACCCGCGAATGCAGTTTAATGCTTTCAAACTTCCGGGTTTGTAGTATACACCCGAATGAATTACACCCGAATTGTTGCCCGTTTGATGTTTTGCAACCCGATCTTCCTTCTCCAGCACCGCCACGTTGAGTTCGGGCTTCGATTCTAGAATATTCAATGCAGTTGCAAGTCCTACAATGCCGCCGCCAACAATCAAACAATCAAAATTATTATCCATACCACAAAAAAAAGCAAGCCGCCCTGTTTATACAAGGAATTCCGAAAAGGCTTTTTCAAAAAGTATCCACAATCGGACTATATCTTCAAATCACGTTAATTTTCGATATAACACGCCATACAATACTTCCAATTTTCCTTACTTTTGGCCGATTTCGGAATTTAAATCCCGACTTAATTCGCCGTTTTTATGGAAGCATACATTGTAGATGGAATCCGCACGCCAATTGGATCGTTTCAGGGAACTTTGTCGCCCGTTCGTACCGACGACCTAGGTGCACATGTTATAAAGCACCTCGCGGCAAAACACCCCGAAATTCCGGGCGAAGCATACGATGATGTGATTATGGGCTGTGCCAATCAGGCCGGCGAAGACAACCGCAATGTGGCGCGTATGTCGCTCCTGTTGGCAGGTTTGCCGCATACCGTTCCAGGCGAAACCCTTAACCGTCTTTGCAGTTCCGGACTCGCAGCGATTGTTGCAGCATCGCGGGCTATCAAAGCGGGCGATGGACATCTATTCATAGCCGGTGGTGTTGAACACATGACACGTGCCCCCCTCGTTGTTTCGAAACCATCGACCGCGTTCGGAACCGATTCTAAACTCTACGACTCGAGTTTCGGTTGGCGTTTCGTAAATCCGAAAATGCACGAAGTTTTTGGCACCGATGCGATGGGCGAAACAGCCGAGAATCTGGTCGACATGTACGGCATTTCGCGCGAAGATCAAGATGCATTTGCATTTCGGTCGCAACAAAAGGCTGCTAAGGCTAGGGAGAACGGACGACTGGCTTTGGAGATTGCTCCGGTCGAGATTCCACAGCGCAAAGGCGATCCACTTTTATTCGAACACGATGAGTTTATTAAACCTTCAACCAGTGTCGAAGGATTGGCGAAACTAAAGCCTGCATTCCGCAAAAACGGTACAGTAACGGCCGGCAATGCATCGGGATTAAACGACGGTGCTGCGGCAACATTAATTGCATCCGAAGAAGCCGTTCGGAAATACGGATTGAAACCGCTCGCCCGCATTGTGAGTTCGGCTGTAATTGGTGTAGAGCCGCGCATTATGGGCATTGGTCCGGTAGAAGCATCAAAACGTGCATTGGCCAAAGCCGGACTTACAATCGACGATATCGACATCATCGAACTAAACGAGGCTTTTGCCGCGCAGGTGTTGGCGTGTACGCGTGCGTTGGGCATTGCCGACGATGATGTGCGCCTAAATCCGAACGGCGGAAGTATTGCCTTAGGTCATCCGCTCGGTGTTACCGGTGCGCGCATTGCCTACTCGGCTGCACTGGAGTTGCAACGCAGTAACAAGCGTTATGCGCTCGTAACGATGTGTATTGGAGTGGGGCAGGGGTATGCGGCCATTCTGGAGAAGGTCTAATTGGAATTCTTTATTTCCGCTCCTCAAGGATTTTTTTGCACGATGCGCAAAAATCCATTTTTTCCCGGTCGACCTGAGCTATTGTGCCCTCGGCTGCATGCATAAGGCAAAGCGGATCTTTTGTACAGTGTACAAGTCCAAGGTTATGCCCAATCTCATGAATACAGACCTTTTTAAAGCGTTCTTCAAACCTTTCGCGACCAACGCGCATCCCCCGCTTTTGTAGGCCTTTTAATCTGTAAGTGGAAATAACACACACATTTCCGGGCCGGTAACCCAATCCGAATATCCCGTATTCATCAATATTGGTTTCTTTATTTTTGGTCACAATATCAACATCGGTTAATACCATGATATTCTCTTTCAAATTGAATTTCGCCAGAATTTTATCTGCAACATAACGCCCTTTTGCAGAATTTTTTAAGTCACTGCTTAAATTCTCGCGATTCGAAATTGTTACGGGTATCTTGAAAAAATTTTCAATTGCCAGCTTTGCCACACCAATATCGGTGTTCGAAATATTCCCCAACGGAATAAGTTTTACACGTTCTATTGTCTCTTTTTTCGCTGCCTTTTCTTTTGGAGGCAGTTTGTTTTCGAGTGTGTTTTCATTTCCATTGCAGGCCATCAAAAGCAGTGCAATGCCAATCAAATAAATATTCATTTTAGTACAAATTAATTGGTTTATCAAACGCTAAACTGCACATCGACAGGCATGAGTCGACCATTTAAGCACCGAAAATTTTAATTGGGAAACACGTATCCCCGCCCGGTATAAATTTCCGAAAAAGCTATTCACAGGTCAAGCGTAATTTTCCAACCAAACTATGAACAGCTGTGTTCGTAACAATTATCCGTTTTGGAATTTTGAAACGACTAGTACCATTCGGGTGTCGTAACTTTACACCGGGGAGGAGGAGTGGCGGACCCCAAAAGGACTTCGGACAAATCATTGATTTATAGACATTAAGGCTTTATTAGGTTTTTCAACTTCGTTATTTGCTTATTAAACTCAATTCGAAGCCTAATAGTATCCATGCCCTAATTTTTAATTTACTGTTGCATTAAGTTCTATTCATTCGTTGTCTGGATAGTTCTAAGCTTTTATTTACTTTTGTTTTTCAAACGATTCCTAAGCCCCAATGTCAGAAGCCTATGTAACCTTAAATGTTGCCGAATCCGTTGCAACCGTTGAGTTTTTCCATCCCGATCAAAATTCCTTGCCAGGCATTATCCTGTCTCAATTGGCGGCAACTATTGAAGAGGCAGGAAATCGCGCTGATGTTGCTGTAATCATCCTGAAGAGTGGGGGTGAGCGCACGTTTTGCGCGGGAGCAAGTTTTCGTGAGCTTATTACCATCAACGATGCCGAAACCGGCAAACGTTTTTTCTCA
>CANMGM010000011.1 GCA_947497195.1 Bacteroidota bacterium | reverse complement strand
GCGCAATGGACAAACGCATCGGTTCCGGATTCCCTGCTAAGCCAAATTTCTCAGGAGGCAAGCCTACAGCAACAATCCGGATTAAGTAAACCCGCTTCCTTAGCCGCAGCACCATTTTTTTGGGCAGCGTTAAAGGTATCGGGTAAATCAGAATTCAGCCCAACTGTGTTGGTTATTCTTGAATTGCTTGCTCTTTGCCTGGTCATGATTTCTCTGTGGTGGCTTCGTAAATTCTTGCGCAATTTTTTCGACGATGCCTACTCGATTTTCTTCATCCTGGTAATTGCACTTGCAACGCCTGTTTATCTAAGTTTTGCGCTAAATGGTTTAAGTTCCGACCTATTCGAATTCGCTTCAATTTCCGGTGCGCTCTATTTTATCTCATTATGGCACAAAGAACCCGCTCCACGCAATGCAGTAAAACTCGTATCGACGTTAACAGTTTCTGTTTTTCTAACACCTGTTGCCTGTTTTTTAATCCCTTTTGCTTTGTTGTTCGGCTCAAATACAATTCAAAATCAGCCTGTTCTGAGCCCTATTGCCGCTCTTAAAACACGCATCAATAAACTATTTCAGGGGAATAAAGCGCTTCTTGCAGCATTCGTATTAATTCCCACTTGTGGATTAATTTCCGGTTTATATCTGCTTACGGGCTTTTCCTTCGTAGATAGCGTCGAAGGTGTAACAGATAATCTGGAATTATTTCCGCAATTGGTATTGAGTTACAGAAAAGGCTTATGGCTATATGCCCCATTTGCAACGCTTGCAATGTTTTCACTACTGGTATATTTTTCTAAATCCAAGGCTTCCGCGCTTGCCATTTTACTTTCGATTGTTACTGCATTTTTGGTAGTTCTGCTCATTGGAGGCTGGTGGGAAAATAATGCTCTGGCAATCCCCGAGCTGAACGGAATCTTCATTTTACTTGTTTTTCCGGCTTACGCCCTGATATCCAAATGCAAAGAACAGGGAGAGATTGCCTCGGTGTTTCTCTCTCTTTATTTCTTGGGATGCTTAGTTTATACTCAGTTTTTTGCCTGGCAGATCGGAAGTGGAATTTTGAAACCGGAAAAACTAACCAAACGCTATTTTTACAGTGCATTGTTTTCATTGAAAGAGCCCGATGATTCTAGTCTGTCGAGGATTCTGGGCAGGGGTTTAATGCCGGCCGATAAGCTAAACTATGTTGCGCAGGAAATTTTCAAAACAGATTTCACAAGTGGAAACGAATTCACAATTCTGGATTTGAATAACCCATACCATCGCATCAATGCCGATGCCGAGTATGCACTAAACCGGAAGTTTCCTTTTAATCCAGACCAATACAGAAAAGATGCGCTAATGGAAATTCGGTTCAGGTACCGCATGTCGAGCGGTCTCTGCAATGCGGGGCCATTCGCAGTGTTAGATGTCGAATCATCAGCCGAACGGTATGGATACCAAAACTTTTTTATGGAAAGTGATGCTTCTGCTGATTGGCTTGTTTTTTCGGCGATTTATAAACTGCCGGAAATAAAGCATCCCGGCGATTTGCTTAATTTTTACATTTGGAACAATGGCAAATGTTTTATTGACGTTGATGATGTTCAACTCACCTTGTTCGAACCCAAAGAAAAACACACCAACAAAGAAGTTTTCCTGGTCGATTGAAGCACCCATCACAACCATTGTCCACTTTAATCGTTTCTACTCAAGAAAGACATCCAAAATTCACAACATCATACCCAATGTTTAAAAGGATCCTAGTTTTCATTTCGTGCATCAATGTTTCTGTGGCTTACACGCAAATATTTGAAAAACCTGCCAAATTTCAGGTTGTTTTTAAGGACAAAGGAGATTTGCACGAATTTGAGGCAAACCCCTCACAGTTTCTTTCTGAAGCCGCACTTCAGCGCAGGAAAAAACAAGGTATCCCGCTTCAATGGAACGATTATCCGGTCAAGGCGGAGTACGTTCAACAACTTAAGCAAAAGGGATTTAGGGTGTTAAACACGTCGCGCTGGTTTAACTCGGTTAGCGTTTATGTTCAAGATTCGGCAACAATAAAAGAGCTTTCGGCATCCCCGTTTGTACAATCAGTGAGGCCGGTAACCAAAGTTCTGGTCTCGGTTCAAGATGCAAATGGACTTTCGTTGCAGAAGCAGAAAGAAAAGAACCGTAAAGCATTTAAACCTGCATTTCAACAAAAAAACAGCATAGAATCACCATACGGTTTAGCAAACGGTCAGGTTGCCCAGATTGAATTGCAATCGCTTCACCAAATGGGTTTCAAGGGCGATTCGGTTTTGGTTGCTGTGCTCGATGCGGGCTTCTACAATTGCGACCGCATTTCGTTTTTCGACTCGCTTCGTATGCAAAACAGAATCATTGGTACACACGATTTTGTGATGGGTGATGATTCGGTTTACGAAGATAATTCTCACGGAATGTCGGTATTATCGTGTATGGCAGCCAACAGGCCCGGGCAATTCATGGGAACTGCACCCAGGGCTCAGTATTTACTTTTGCGTACCGAAGATGCCGGCTCTGAATTCATCATCGAAGAAGACAATTGGGTTGCTGCAGCCGAGTTTGCCGACAGTGCAGGCGCTTGGATAATCAATTCCTCACTTGGTTATACCGAATTCGATGACCCGCAAACATCACATACGTATCCGGATCTCGATGGTAATTCAACACACGTAACACGCGGAGCCGATATTGCAGCATCCAAAGGCATTTTGATTGTAAACTCGGCCGGTAATTCGGGCGATAATGCCTGGCGATACATTGGTGCTCCGGCCGACGGCGATTCGGTGCTTACTATTGGTGCGGTTGATTCGCTTGGTAACTATGCTTCATTCAGCTCGCAAGGACCAAGTGCCGACGGACGGATTAAACCCAATGTTTCGTGTACCGGCCAAGCGACATGGATTGTAACCAGTTCGGGAAACATTGGACGAGCAAACGGCACTTCGTTTTCGTCTCCGCTGCTAGCCGGAGCTGCCGCATGTCTCTGGCAGGCTTTTCCGGATGCTACAAACATGGAAATCTATAATGCCATTGAACAAAGTGCGCATCAATATGAAAACCCCGACTATTTAATCGGATACGGAATTCCGAACTTTACAAAAGCTTTCGGCATCCTTAAAAAAGCGCGTAACGCGGCTGCCGATCGCGATAGTTTGCTGAATGCTTATCCAAATCCTGCAAGCGAATCGCTCGCTGTTGCATTTTATTCCGGAAAGGCACAAACCATCGTACTGAGCCTAACAAAAATTTCCGGCAAGCTTATGCAGGAACAGATGATTGAGGTATTGCCTTATCATATCAACACGCTTCAATTCGAATTCACACGAAGAGTTAGTTCTGGGACGTACATACTTGGCATAAAAAACGAATCGGGAGAGGTGTTTACTAGACGAATCGTTATCCGGAACTAATCCAGTTCGGCTTCGTAGCCCTCATCGACAAGCATATTTCCGGATGTGGCTGCAGTCACAGCCAACGTATCGCAGCGTTCGTTCTCAGGATGGTTATTGTGGCCGCGAATCCACTTAAATTGTACATGATGTTTGGGATAAATTTTTAGAAAGCGCTCCCACAAATCACGATTTTTTTTATCCTTAAAATTCTTTTGTACCCAAGAGAATACCCAGCCTTTTGTAACACTGTCAACCACATATTTTGAATCCGAGACGATGAGCACGCGGCTTTTCGGAATTTTAAGCGATTCAAGTCCCACAATTACACTTAAAAGTTCCATACGGTTGTTCGTGGTTAAACGATAACCGGCGCTGAGTTCTTTATAATGCTCACCAGATTTCAAAATTACCCCATATCCTCCTGGTCCCGGATTACCTCGGGACGAACCATCGGTGTAAATTTCAATGTGCATCATTATAAGGCGACTTGCGACGTGAATTTTTTGGAGATTTTCGAATTCAATTTCAAGATTTATCCTGCATTAAGTAACGCTCTACTTCCGAGGGCAGATGCAGATGTTCAAGCATGTGGATTCGTTCGGCCAGAGTTTCGGCAGTATCGCCCTGAAGCACTTCACATCTAGCCTGAAACAGAATGGCACCCTCGTCGTAACGTTCGTTAACGACATGAATTGTGATGCCACTTTCGGCCTCGTCCGCATCCAGAACAGCTTTGTGAACATGCATGCCGTACATGCCTTTGCCGCCATATTTTGGCAAAAGAGAAGGGTGCAGATTGATAATCCGATCGGGGAATGCAGCAATCAGGGCTGCAGGAATTAGCTTCAGGAAACCCGCGAGCACCAAAAGATCGGGCCGATACATTACTTTTAGATGAGCAATCCATTTCGGATCCGAGAGTTCTTCACCCTTAATAATTTCGAGATTGATGCGGTAATCGTAACTTATATCGAGAAAGCCGCGACGGGGACGATCACTAACCAGAGCAACAACCTGAGCAGTACCAGTTTTTTTAAAATAATCAATTAGTGCACGTGCATTACTGCCCTTGCCCGAACCGAATATGACAATTTTTTGCATCTTAATCCAATTGCCGCGAATGTAAGACACAGGAAAATGGATGCCAAGACATGTTTTTAATTACATGAATATCAGTTATTTAAAATGTTAAAACACATGGTTGAAAAAAGATTTTGTTCGTTTGCGCTTAAGTCCTTTCTTTGCATCGAATTTTTACACAAACGAAAATGTCAGACATCTCTGCCCGCGTTAAGGCAATTATTGTAGACAAGCTAGGAGTTGACGAAAGCGAAGTTACTCCAGAGGCTTCATTCACAAATGATTTAGGCGCTGATTCACTCGACACTGTTGAGTTGATCATGGAATTCGAAAAAGAATTCGGTATTGCCATACCCGATGATCAGGCTGAAAGCATCGGAACTGTAGGTGATGCTATCACCTACATCGAGAAAACAGCGAAATAATTAAATTTTAGGGCTTTGAGACGCGTTGTCGTTACCGGCCTTGGCGCGGTTACTCCACTTGGAAATACTGTCGAAGAATTTTGGCAGAATCTTATAAATGGAGTAAGCGGAGCAGATTCTATTACCCATTTCGACTGTTCGAAGTTCAAAACACGGTTTGCTTGCGAGGTGAAGAATTTTGACCCATCAGCAGTAATCGACCGAAAAGAAGTACGAAGACTCGATTTGTTCGCTCAATATGCCTTGTATGCGGCCGACCAGGCCTACCGCGATGCAGGTTTGAGTGAGCAAAACTGTAATCCGGATCGTTCAGGCGTCATATGGGGAAGTGGAATTGGCGGACTAAATACCTTTTTCAAAGAGGTTGAAGAATTTGCCAAAGGCGATGGTACGCCTCGCTTCAATCCGTTTTTCATCCCTAAAATGATTGCCGACATTGCATCGGGTCACATTTCGATGCGTTTTTGTTTTCGGGGTCCAAATTTTACGACTGTTTCTGCCTGTGCCTCATCTACAAATGCCATTTTAGATTCGCTATTTTACATACGCATGGGTAAAGCCGATGTGATGATAACCGGTGGGTCTGAAGCGGCAGTGAACGAGCCGGCTATGGGCGGATTCAATGCCATGCATGCTTTGTCGGAGCGAAATGATTCTCCGAAAACAGCTTCACGTCCATTTGATGTGAGTCGCGACGGCTTTGTAATGGGAGAAGGTGGAGGAGCATTAATTCTCGAGGAATTGGAGCACGCCCGCAAGCGTGGTGCGAAGATTTATGGTGAATTGGTCGGAGGTGGAGCCTCTGCCGATGCGTACCATATGACAGCTCCGCATCCCGAAGGACTGGGAGCAATCAACGTAATGAACAGTGCGCTTTCGGATGCAGGGATGCAAGCTACCGATATCGATTATATCAATGTTCACGGAACGTCAACGCCACTTGGTGATATTGCTGAAACAAAAGCAATATTGGGCGTCTTTGGCGAACATGCTTATAACCTGAACATCAGTTCAACAAAATCCATGACCGGGCACTTGCTTGGAGCTGCAGGAGCAATTGAGGCAATTGCATCTTTGCTTGCTGTGAAAAACGATGTTATACCACCAACGATTAACCTCGAAAACATCGATCCCGAACTTGATCAGAAACTTAATTTCACATTCAACAAAGCGCAGCATCGCACAGTGCGCGCAGCATTAAGCAATACGTTCGGTTTTGGCGGGCACAATGCCTCGGTTATATTCCGGAAATTTGCGGATTAATTTGTGAATAGCCTCTTCGTTCGATTTTCTCCTCACCGCAAGCGCTACATTCAAATTAGAAATTTGCTTGGCTTTTGGCCGGGAAACATCCGACTTTACGAACGTGCATTTACGCATAGTTCTGTGGCGCGCGAAATAAAAGAAGGCGTCAAAGATTCGAACGAACGACTTGAGTTTTTAGGAGATGCTGTATTAGGTGCAATCGTTGCCCGATTCCTGTTTGTGAAATTTCCATACCGCGACGAAGGTTTTCTTACCGAAATGCGTTCGCGTATCGTTAACCGAACCTATCTGAATAAACTGGCCATAAAAATCGGCCTCGATAAACTCATACAGTATGATGCCTCACACCGTTTGTACAAGTCGATTTGCGGCGATACCTTCGAAGCTTTAATTGGTGCAATTTACCTCGATAAAGGGTATAGTTTTACCGAGAAAGTTATTCTAGAACGCATTATACGTTTTCATGTCGATCTGGATGAGCTCGAACAGCAGGAACTGAATTTTAAGTCGCGTCTCATTAACTTTGTGCAACGAAACCGTCAGTCGATTGTATATGATGCCCGTGAGGAAATCGGTTCAGATGGCCCCAAACGCTATCACGTAACCCTTTTTATCGATGAAAAACCTGTGGCTGAAGGCATAGGCTTTTCGAAAAAGGCAGCAGAACAGGCCGCATCAGAACAGGCTTGGACGATATTGAATTCGGATGAGCGGCCTTAGTGTTATTTGAACAATTAGCTTATCTTCGCACGTATGAAGCGGATTCATCACAGTGATTATGCAGATTTCGATTTCTTGCTTTTTGGCATCAGCAGCAATGTCGATGAATTCAGAATCTGCTGGTTGCTAAATCGCTTGTTCCTCATCAATTTGGGAATCGAACATGAAGTTGTTCTACACCACGCAAAAGCCAATCAAGAGTCGATATTTTGTCATTTCCGTTTCGAAAAATTATCTCTCACCAATCAAACCAATCAGTTTGTGAATTTGGGGCTGCCCGAAAAAAACTTCGATGAGCCCTCTGTTATTTTCCAACTCATAGGCAATCGTCATCCTGCCGGTAATTTGTTGCCAGAACACCCACGGCTTGATTATTTATTGTCTTTACGAGGAGAAGGAATAGGTGAGATAAATTCCGATACAATTCTTGCGCAATTGAGAAGTTGTGATGAAATTCAGGCAGCGTTCAATATTGATGTGGAAAGCTTAAAATCAAAGAATAATTTAATTTTTTAGCATGCAAAAAGTTCAGAGTAAAACAAAAGTTATTGCAACACTTGGTCCGGCCAGTTCATCGCGTGAGGTGCTCGAACAAATGATAATGGCCGGTGTTGATGTCTGCCGTATTAATTTTAGTCATGGCAGCTACGACGACCATGCTGCTGTAATAAATACCATTCGGCAGATAAATGCCGATAGTGGGTTCCATACCGCAATTTTAGCCGATCTACAAGGTCCGAAACTTCGTATAGGCGAAGTAGAGAATAATGGTGTTCAGTTGAATACCGGCGACGATGTAGTTATAACAACCGAGAAATGCATTGGTACTGCAAAGCGTGTGTACATTACTTATCCGCAATTTCCTCAGGATGTTAAAATCGGTGAAACAGTACTTATTGATGATGGTAAAATTGTGCTCATTGTCAAAGACACCAACAAAGACAATGAAGTAATTGCAACCGTTGTTCATGGTGGAATTCTCTCATCCAAAAAAGGAGTTAACCTTCCAAACACACAGATATCGCTACCTTGTCTTACAAAGAAAGATTTGCAGGATTTAAAATTTGCACTCGATCATGGCGTAGAGTGGATTGGATTGTCGTTTGTGCGCAGGGCAAGTGATATTCAGGAATTAAAACACATCATTGCCCGGCAGAATAAAACGGCACGCGTGGTAGCAAAAATAGAAAAGCCCGAAGCAATTGAGGAAATCGATGGCATTATTGCAAATACCGATGCATTAATGGTAGCACGCGGCGATTTAGGGGTCGAAATACCGATGGAAAATGTGCCGCTCATTCAGAAAATGCTCGTAAAGAAATGTCTCGAAGCTTCCATTCCTATCATAATTGCCACGCAAATGATGGAGTCGATGATTACCAATTACAACGCAACCCGCGCTGAGGTAAACGACGTGGCCAATGCCATGATGGATGGCGCAGATGCAGTTATGTTAAGTGGTGAAACATCGGTCGGGAAGTTTCCGGTTCGCGTTATTGAAACGGTTCAGAAAATTCTGGCCAGAGTAGAAGGCTTTGAGGGTATTTACCACAAAGACCATAAACTCGTTTCGCAAAAATCGCGTATGCTAACCGATGCCATTTGCTCGAATGCCGTGCGCATGGCCGAACAAACCGGTACTGCAGCCATTGTAGCAATGACACACTCCGGCTACACAGCCTTTCGTATTTCTAGTTTCAGACCAAGGGCCAATATTTATATTTTTACCGGCAATGAGTCTTTGCTTAACACCTTGAGCCTTGTATGGGGCGTTCGTGGTTTTTATTATGATAAAATGGTGAGCACCGACCATACCATTGCCGATATAAAAGATATCCTCAAAAAAGACGGCCATATTAAATCCGACGATTTAATGATCAACGTAGCCTCAATTCCAATGCACGAATTTGGCAAGTCGAATATGATAAAATTGAGCTTTGTGGAGTAATTTCCCGGTTCGGTAAATTTTCCTACAGAATGTTTATTGTGTATTAAATGAATCAATTACATCGAATATCCAAGCGCTTCTTATTCATTATTTGTTTAATCGGTTCGCTTAATAGTAAAGCCCAGGATACATTTTCTATTGTTGCCATTGATACATCTACGGGTGAGGTAGGCAGTGCAGGGGCTTCTTGTGTCGATTTGATTCTCTTTTTCCCAAATTATGCGATCGATTTTCTGGGCGATTTGATACCCGGACAGGGTGCGATCAATACGCAGGCAAGTTATAGCACAGTGAATCAGGCGAACGCAAGAACCCGAATGCTGGCTGGCGATTCCCCGCAGCAGATTATCGACTGGCTCGTAGCCAACGATGCCAACAATACGCCCAACAACAGGCAATATGGTATCGCTTCATTTGTAAATGGTGCGCCTCAAACAGCGGGTTACACCGGCTCTGGTACCTTGAATTATAAAAACCACATTACCGGTCCAAATTATTCCATTCAGGGAAATATCTTATCAGGACAAGCTATTCTCGATTCAATGGAGTCTCGATTTTTGAATGAGCCCGGCGACCTGGCCTGTAAATTAATGGCAGCATTGCAAGGAGCTAAAGTACCCGGCGCCGATACACGTTGCGCCAATAATGGTGATGGTACATCTTCGCTCTTCGCATTTTTGAAGGTAGCACAGCCTCAGGATGAATACGGAAACCCCTCACTTTTGCTTGGTGTTAAAACGCCGGGAGGAGCCGGAATCGAGCCCATCGACTCTTTGCAATCGCTTTTTGATGTGCAGCATCCTTGCTCGCAAAACGTTGGTATCGCAGCAAGCAAACCCGAAATTAGCGTGTATCCCAATCCAACGCACAACATCTTGCATATTCACTGTTCGGATGCAGATAAATACATGTACAACTATCTTCTGCGCGATGCTTATGGCCGCCTGGCTGCAGAGGGCAGAATAGAATCAGCCAAACATACACTTGATCTGAGCGCCTTGCAGAAAGGGTTCTATGTGCTCGAATTGAATTCGGGCGCTGAACGATGCACAATTTTCAGACTGATTCTCATCGATTAGCACTTTTATCGCGGATCATCTTAAATTGACTTAAAAAGCGTCAATATTTTTATATATTTGATGCTATAATAGTCATTTTATTATGCGGTCGGTTTCCCACATGGATTTAGACAGTTTTTTCGTCAGTGTAGAGTGTCTTCGCGACAGTCGACTTGCGGGACTGCCCTTGATTATTGGCGGCGGCGGCGATCGGGCAGTGGTGTCGTCGTGCAGCTACGAAGCAAGGCGCTTTGGTGTACATTCTGCCATGCCTGTAAAACTGGCCAAGCGACTTTGTCCCGATGCTATTGTTGTGGGTGGAGACATGGAGCTGTATAGCCGTTACTCGAAAATGGTAACAGAGATTATAGCCCTGAAGGCTCCACTGTATGAGAAGGCGTCTATAGATGAGTTCTATCTCGACTTAACGGGCATGGATAAGTTTTTCGGAACATGGAAGTGGATGCAGGAACTCAAACAAAGCGTCGTTCGTGAAACCGGTCTACCTATAACATTTGCTTTGTCGAGCAATAAGACGGTGTCTAAAATTGGAACAGGTGAAGCCAAGCCCGACGGGCAACTGCAGGTTCCGCTGGGACAGGAAAAAATGTTTCTTTCGCCTTTGCCCGTGAATAGAATACCGATGATTGGCGATAAAACATATACAACGCTCTGCAGCATGGGGATACGCAAAATAGCCACCTTGCAGGAAATGCCACCCCGGGCAATGGAACGGGCAATGGGCTTACACGGATTGCTGATTTGGAAAAAAGCAAATGGTATCGACGATTCGCCGGTTCAGCCTTATCGCGAACAAAAATCGATGTCGACCGAACATACCTTCGAGACCGATACCATCGACATAAAAATGGTACGCGTTATCCTGAGTGCCATGACCGAAAAACTGGCATATAAACTTCGTCGCTCGGGCCGTCTTACCGGTTGCATATCGGTTAAAATCCGCTATTCTGATTTCGACACGGTGAACAGACAGCTTAGCATACCTTATACAGCCAACGATGCTAAACTCATGGAGATTGTTTACCGTTTGTTCGATCAATTGTACCAGCGCAGGGTTCTTATTAGGCTCATTGGCGTGAGGCTCAGCGAACTTGTTCGAGGCTCTTACCAGATTAGTCTTTTTGAAGATACCCCAGAGCAGATTAGCCTGTATCAGGCGATGGATAAAATTCGCAATCGTTTCGGGAGTACCGCGGTGCAGCGTGCCATAACCCTTGGTGCGGCATTTCGGGAGTACGATTCGAATGGTTCTGCATAAAAATATGTGATTAAGCGTTGCTTGAATATCAGACAGCTTAATTTACATTCCCAAATTGTGAATAAATTATTCCCGACAACCAAGCCACTATTTGCTACTTTGGCAACATGAACAGCAATCCAAACGACGATAAGCGACTTTTCCTTCTTGATGCATACGCACTCATTTATCGTGCATATTTTGCCTTTAGCCGCAATCCGCTCATCAACTCAAAAGGAATGAATGTGAGTGCAATTAGCGGATTTACGTCTACGCTCATCGATTTGATTCAAAAAGAGAAGCCAACGCACCTTGCTGTAGTATTCGATTCGGCCGAAGAAACCAATCGCGCCGCCGAATTCAGTTTTTACAAAGCGCACCGCGAGGCCATGCCCGAAGACATCCAGAACAGCATCCCTTGGATTCGCCAAATCATCGCAGGCTTCCACATTCCAATGCTCGAAGTTGCGGGCTACGAAGCCGACGACATCATCGGTACCATCGCCAAACAAAAGGCCGCAACCGGACACGTTGTGTATATGGTTACGCCCGATAAAGACTACGGACAGCTCGTCGATTCCAATATTTTCATCTACAAACCCGGTCGCCAGGGAAGCGATGTCGAAATTCTGGGTATCAAAGAAATACAGGAAAAATGGGAAGTGAAATCGCCCTTGCAAGTGATTGATATTTTAGGCATGTGGGGCGATTCGGTCGATAATATTCCGGGCATTCCGGGCGTGGGCGAAAAGACCGCTAAAAAACTCATTCAGGATTTTGGTTCACTCGAAGCGGTGCTCGAACGCTCGGCGGAATTGAAAGGAAAACTCCGCGAAAATGTGGAGCAATTCCGCGACCAGGCACTGGTTTCGAAGATGCTAGCTACTATAATTCTGGATGTACCTGTTGAAGTAAGCGACGATGACTTGCTTATAACGCCACCCGATAAGGAAAAACTCTCAAACCTCTTCGCCGAACTCGAATTCCGCAGCCTCGGCCGCCGCATTTTGGGCGATACCTATCAGGTAAACCGACCTGCAGCAGCAAAGCCCGTTCAGAGCAATGGGCAAATGGATTTGTTCGCCGATGTATCATCCGAAACCGATACCGGATTTGCCGAACCCGAGCAACGCGGACGCACCATTCATACCACACCGCACGAATACCAGGTGGCCGATACGCCCGCAACTTGCGAAGCATTATGCAAAACTTTGCTCGCATCAAAAGAGGTGTGCTTCGACACCGAAACCAGCTCGCTCGATTATTTTGCACTCGATATCGTGGGCCTTTCATTTTCTACCGAATCGGGTAAGGCCTGGTATGTTCCCTGTCCGCCAGATCGCTCGGAAACACTACAGATTTTGAGCATATTCAAACCGTTGTTCGAGCATAACTCTATACTTAAAATAGGACAGAACATCAAGTTCGACATGCATGTTCTGATGCAGTACGGCATCTGCCTCGACGGGCCGCTTTACGATACCATGCTAGCGCATTACCTCATCGAACCCGATCAAAAACATGGCATGGATTTCCTCAGCGAATCGCTCTTGGGTTATACGCCTGTTAAAATCGATGAGCTCATTGGCAAGAAAGGCAAAAACCAAGGTTCAATGCGCGATGTTCCGCTCGATGTTATTAAGGAATATGCTAGCGAAGATGCCGACATCACCCTCCAACTGAAGCAGGTTCTGGCGCCAATGGTCGAAAAACGCGAAGTCGATTCGGTGCTCAAAACCATCGAAATGCCGCTCATTCCGGTGCTTGCATTAATGGAAGCCGAAGGCGTGTGCATCGACCGCGATTTCCTGGCGAAATATTCGGGCGAACTGGGCAACGATCTGGTGAAATTACGAGAAGAAATCTTCGCGCTTTCTGGGCAGGAATTCAACCTCGATTCGCCGAAACAACTTGGCGAAGTGCTCTTCGATAAGATGGGGCTTCCCAATGCCGAAAAGACCAAGACCGGACAATATTCCACCAACGAAGAAGTGTTGAGCAAGCTCGAAAAGGAACATCCCATTATCGGAAAAATCCTTGATTACCGCGAAATTGCCAAGCTTCGCTCTACATACGTGGATGCACTTCCGGCCCTGATTAACCCGAAAACAGGCCGTGTGCACACCACGTTTAATCAAACCATTGCGGCAACCGGACGGCTAAGTTCCGTAAGTCCGAATTTGCAGAACATCCCCATACGCACCGAACGCGGGCAGCACATCCGTAAAGCATTTGTGGCGCGCGATGCCGATCATGTTATCGTATCGGCCGACTACAGCCAGATTGAGCTCAGGCTCGTAGCCGAAATTGCCGGCGAAACAGCTATGCTCGAGGCCTTCAGACAGGGCATCGACATCCACCAGTCGACTGCTGCACGTGTGTATGGCGTAGGGCTCGATGAAGTTACCAAAGAGATGCGTTCCAAAGCGAAAATGGTGAATTTCGGTATCATTTATTCGATATCGGCCTTCGGATTGTCGCAACGTTTAGGCATTCCGCGTAAGGAAGCCGCTGGATTGATTGAGAATTACTTTGCACAGTTTCCGGGCATTAAGGCCTACATGAACGATACGCTGGAGTTTGCGCGTGCCAATGGCTACGTGAAAACGATGATGGGTCGTCGCCGGTATTTGAAAGACATCAACAGCCGCAACTTTACCGTGCGCGGGTTTGCAGAACGCGAGGCCATCAACTCGCCGGTGCAGGGTTCGGCGGCCGATCTGATTAAGCTGGCCATGATCAAAATTCACGAAGAGTTTAGCAACCGTAACCTGCGTTCGCGCATGACCTTGCAGGTGCACGATGAATTGGTATTCGATGCACACAAAGACGAAGTGGATATTATTCTACCGATCATCAAAGACTGCATGGTAAACGCCATGAAAACTGCGGTTCCGATTGAAGTCGAAACAGGCATCGGAGCCAATTGGCTGGAGGCACATTAATGAAATCCAGAGATGAAAATCGCTAAACTCGATGTATCAGTTCAAATAGAATTCACCATACTTTAGTAAACGAAATGAATTGTGAAATAATAACCATCGGTGATGAGATTCTGATTGGACAGATTGTAGATACCAATTCGGCCTGGATGGCAGCCGAACTCAATGCTATTGGAATTTGGGTTCAGCAAATTAGTTCTGTTTCGGATGATGCTGCACATATTGCGAAAGCACTTGACGAAGCGAAACAGCGAGCTGAAATCATATTGATTACAGGTGGATTGGGGCCTACGAAGGATGATATTACGAAGGCTACCTTAATGCGGTATTTTGGCGGAACGATGCAATTTAGCGAAGAGCAATTTGCGGTAATTGAACGGATATTTTCATCATATGGACGTATCGTTACTGAAATTAACAGGAGGCAGGCAGAGATTCCTGATTCGTGTATTTGTTTGGTAAATCAAAACGGAACGGCGCCCGGAATGTGGTTCGATACGGCGACGCATGTTATTGTGTCGATGCCGGGAGTGCCTTATGAAATGAAGGAATTAATGCGAAGCGAGGTGCTGCCCCGACTGCAGAATCGGTTTACGCTGCCGGCAATCGTTCATCGTACATTTCGAACACAGGGTGTGGGAGAAAGTATGCTTGCCGAATGGATTTCGGATTGGGAGGATCAATTGCCCGCGCATATGAAACTGGCCTATCTCCCGTCGCCAGGTGAAGTAAAGTTGCGCATCACAGCTAAAGGTACAAATGCAGAAACATTGAATCGCGAGATTGACCTTTTGGCTGAAGGTTTATATGCCCTCATCGGAAAATACATTTATGGCGAGGGCGAAGTGAAATTAGAACAACTGATTCATGCAAAATTGCTAGAAATGGGTGTCACGCTTTCGCTTGCTGAAAGTTGTACGGGCGGTACCATTGCATCGATGTTAACTGCGCTTCCGGGAGCCTCGCGCTATTTTACAGGTTCACTAGTTGCGTATTCAAATAAAGTGAAAGTAAACAGTCTTGGTGTTTCTCCCGATACATTAAAGCATTTTGGTGCGGTAAGCGAACAAACGGTTCGGGAAATGGCAATAGGAGCCAATCGCGTTTTTAAAACAGACTATGCGATTGCCGTATCAGGAATTGCCGGGCCCGACGGAGGAACAGCAGAAAAACCGGTAGGAACGGTGTGGATTTCCCTTGCTAAACCCAACGCTGTGCTAACAAAACAATTTCGCTTCAGCACCAACCGCGAACGGAATATCCGTATGGCTTCATTGGCAGCCTTAAAATTGCTATCCGAAAATCTATAAGCTTTTCTATTAATCGGCTAACACAGCAGAACCTTTGTGTACTTCGATGGCGCCGTTCTTCACTGTGGTATAATTCACATCAATACGCTGAAAAAACTCGTCATAAATAAACGTACCCTCGAACGTAAATCCATCATCAAAGTTCTGAGGATCAAATGTTAGCGTACTTGGTTTTGACCCCGCAATTAGTGTGTCTGAAACAATTGCGTTCGGATAGGTCCAAACCATTTTTACATTTTTTCGGTCTGTTTTACTAGTAAGAATAAGCATCTGGCGCTGCTCATTGAATTCAAAACCGATTGAGTTGTTTTGAATAGAATCGAGGTAAATCCATGAACCGAGAAATGGCTCAGCATCGTAATAACAGGAGTTATCATCCGAATCTGCCTCTGGATCAAAATTGCCCGCAGCCGGATCTGTGCAACCTTCTGTATCGCAAGAACTCAGCGCAACTGATGCGAAAAACGCGACAGCTATAGCTCGTTTCAAAGGAAGAAAAACCATGCGCAAATTTAACGAAACAAATCTGAAAGAGTTACGGCAATTTGTGTGTAACGGAATGTGCTATTCGGTTATAAAAAAAGGAGAGATTCTACTCCTCTCCTTTCTTTACCACTAAATTAATTCGCTATAGAGCAATTTCTCCTTCTGATGCAATCTCGGGATCCACAAGGATTCGCCCGCAATATTCACATACAATAATCTTTTTACGCAAACGCAAATCCATTTGGCGTTGAGGTGGGATTTTGTTAAAGCAACCACCACATGCGTCGCGCTGAATGGCCACTACAGCTAACCCATTTGCTGCATTCGAACGAACACGCTTATAGGCCTGGAACAAACGATCTTCGATTTTCTTCGCTGCCTTCTCGGATTCAGTAATAAGTACTTCTTCGTCTTTCTCTGTCTCTGCAACGATGTCGGCCAATTCTGCTTTTTTCGCGTCAAGATCTCCTGAACGTTCTGCTAAAGTTGCTTTAGCCTGTTCGATTAATTCTTGTTTTGCTTCAATACCCGCTTTAAACTCTTTTATGCGTTTTTCCGACAATTGAATATCGAGCGTTTGGTATTCAATTTCTTTGTTGATTGAATCATACTCGCGATTGTTACGCACATTGCCTTGCTGCGACTCATATTTTTTAATTGCGGCAAGTGCATCTTTAATGGCGTTTTTCTTGTCGTTTATCGACTCATCGAGCTGCACAAGTTCTTCTTCAAGATTGTTAACTCGCGTCTGTAAGCCGGCCAATTCGTCTTCCAAATCCTGCACCTCCAGTGGCAATTCGCCGCGAACGATTCGAATTTTGTCGATTTGCGTGTCTATGACCTGCAATTTGTAAAGCGAACGAAGTTTTTCTTCAACAGTAATATCGGATTTGGTCTCAGCGAAATTTACACTCATGGTTAAAAGTAATGTATGGGATTCGTTTGAATGCCTGTTTGGCAGCCGGCAAAATTAGGAAAATTATCTTTTAAATGTGTATAAATTAATTCGATTGTAAACTGTTCATTTTCAAAATGTCCGATGTCTGCAATGAGAATTCGTTCTTCGGCATCAAAAAATTGGTGGTATTTAAAGTCGGAGGTGAGGAATACGTCGGCTCCGTTTCGAATGGCATCCTGAAGTAAAAAACTTCCCGATCCTCCGCACCATGCAATCTTCTGTACTAGCTTTTTATTTGGCTTGGTGTAGCGGATGATTCCTCCAAATGTGGACTTTACCTTTCGAAAAAAATCATCAACGTGGATAGCTTCTGGGAGCAATCCAATCATGCCCGAACCCGCATCCTGCAAGGTGTTTTCGGTTTTGAAATACTGATAGGCAACTTCTTCATACGGATGCGCTTTCCACAAGGCGTCCAAGACAGCTTCCCTTTTCCAAACCGGCAGAATTACTTCGATGCGTTGTTCCGAAACCGATTCGCGCACACCATGTTTTCCAAGAACCGGATCAGAATTAGGGCCCGGACGAAATGTGCCAATTCCGCTTAGGTTGAAACTGCATTCATCGTAATTACCAATGGCTCCGGCACCTGCAGCGAACAATGCAATGCGCACCTTTTCGGCCGAATCTTCGGGAACATATGTAACCAATTGCAACAATTGCTGTTCGGCTTTTCTAAGGATTGTCGGCTTTTCGATACCGAGCATTTCGCCAATTTTCTTGTTAACGCCCGAATAAACAGCATCGAGATTCGTATGCAGTGCGTAAATAGCAATGTTATTCCGGATAGCTTTGATAATTGCGCGTTCGGCATACGTTTTACCGGTTAACTTTTTTATTCCCGAGAAGAGGATGGGATGGTGTGCAACAACCAGATTATAGCCTTTTTCGATGGCTTCATCAATTACGGCTTCGGTACTGTCGAGGCAAACTACAACACCACTGCAGGCAAGTTGGGCGTCGCCACAGATTAAACCCGAGTTGTCGTACGATTCCTGAAGTGCAGGTGGAGCCCAGTTTTCGAGCACCTGAATAATGTCGATAATGCGTGTATTCATACCGGCGAAGGTAATGAATTGATAATTCTGTTACTTTGCAGGCATGTGGAAGGTTTTGCTTATTCCTTTTTCATGGCTTTACGCACTGGGCCTTCGAATTCGACATTTTATGTACGATACCGGCATTTTACGGTCTAGGCGTGGTGCGCTGCCAACGTTGGTCGTAGGCAATCTTTGTGCTGGCGGAAGCGGCAAAACGCCTCACATGTTAAAGTTTGCCGGGTGGCTTTCGGTCGACTATAACATCGCAACCTTGAGCAGGGGCTATGGCCGAAAAACTTCCGGATTTCGTTTTGTTGAATGCACTTCGGATGCATCCGATGTGGGCGACGAGCCTTTGCTGTTGAAAAAAAATCTGCCCGAAAATCCAGTTTCTGTTTGCGAAAATCGCCTAATCGGAATTGAGCGTATAGCTGCATCGTATCCGGAATGCGAGTTGGTATTGTTGGATGATGCCTATCAACACCGACCATTAAAGCCCGATGTTTCAGTCTTACTCATTCCGTACATTGATGTGGTCGGCAACCGTAATTTGCTGCCGGTTGGAAATCAACGCGATCTG
>CANMGM010000010.1 GCA_947497195.1 Bacteroidota bacterium | reverse complement strand
TAACATCCAGACTGATCGTTTAAGCGCACATAATATGATACAAACTGATCGCATCCCGAAACGGCATCCTGCTCCTCTGATAAATTCGGCGAACTGAATAGCGAATATGCCGGTGCAGGCGAATTTGTAGCCTTAAACAATTCATATGGCAACTGTGCCGATGCGGGGAGCGGAACCGACAATTCGCTCCAGTCAACATCGATGGAGCCCAGCGCGTCGGCGCTAAAATCGATAAACATAGTGGCCAGTGTATCGAGGGGCGTATTGAGAATATTGCCGGCACAACCGGTAAGGGTGGAAATACTATAGTAAACAGGGGCAGTATTTGCGCCGGCGGCCAAATCAATGTAGGAGGTTTGCGCGATTGAGTTTATGGATGCAATTTCGGTAAATGGACCAGCTGCATTCGAAGAACGGAAGATACGGTAAGCCTCGAACTGGTTCTCGGGATCTGTCGTTGGAACCCAGGTAAGCTTCACATCGCCTCCAGGCCCTGGAAGCACCTCGAGGCATCGCAATTCGGGGGAAGGAGTTAGCGGTGGAGCTTCAACAATAACGTTTATTGTTATGTTGGTATACGCCGGGTAGGGACAAAAATCATCGCGAAAACTAATTTGAAACGTGTTATATGTTTGATTGGTATAACATTCCTCATCTATGATTGATGGAGGCGAAGTTACATCCATCACATGATCGCAGGCGGTTTGCCAAGTAAAAATAGTCGTGAGTGTCTCTAGTCCACTGGCTGGTGGAGGTGGATTCAAGGTGGCGCAAGGAGGAAAATTACAACCTATGTTCGGGTCTGAATACAGGGAACCAAATGCGCCACCGGATGCTTCTAAAAAAAGATTTCCACCAAGGTTATTAATTACATTATCAGTGGCAGTTATGCTGAATTGAACTAGGTCCCCTGCAGTTGCGGTAATAGAATACAAATTATCTACCGGAGTCGTATTCAATTCTGGAGGAGGAACGTAAGATGGAAGATCATTATTGGCGCATGCTCTCGAAATCAATTGGATTTCGCGAAAAACCTCTGCAATCATCTGCCCGCAGCGAAAAGACTGCACGCGAACAACACTCACAAACTTGCCAATCCCCGTCACCGATAGCGTTATCTGGCCACTCACCGCATCAAGCGTTGGTGCAATGCTGTTTGGAAACCCGGGTGTAGTTTGCCCCGGAAAGGGCGAGTTAACACTCATCGTCGGATTAAAAACGAGCGCAACGGGATTTGTGGTCGTAAAAGGATCGGCGGGGTCTAAAAAATCGAGCGGTGTGGCAAAACTGTAGGATACCGAATCGCGGTCGGGGTCGGATGCATTCTGATTGTAGGCAAAAAGCTGCTGGTTGGGCGGAGCCGGAGATCGGCAAATAACCGTTACAGGCTTTGCCTCGAAGCGTGGCGAACTGTCGGTGCAGGGCGAATTGTTTGCGCCCAGGTAGGCAAACATCTTGGCGCGAAGCGTCATACCCACTGCACCGGAAGCATCAATGTTAAAAATATCGGTATTGCGGCAACAGTCGGAGTAGGTGAAAATCCATCCCTGCGCCGGCGGCACACCCTGAAGCTGTATTTCCTGGCTTTGGAAAATATGTTCTTCAACTGATCCGGGCGACTGTAAATCGCAACTGGCGGGAGGACCAAGAATATTGCAATCCGGCATAATATCCTGCCTGCTCACCAAGGTCATTGCAATAAACGAAACACTCGGGTGGTTGTGCACCCGGATTCCAAACCCCGGATTATTAAATTGAATCTGAAACTGGGTGGGATCAGAACAATCGCGGTAAAGGGTCATGAAAAACTTATACCTACCATTACCCAAACAATCCCACGTAATTTCGCCACCCATGAGGTGCGTGGCAAAAGAAACGCTGGCTTGCAGAAAAAACAGAACCGCAAGTAAGTATCGATAAGCGGATTGCATCGAGGTAAATTTACAAAAATCAATGAATTAAAATTATTCAAGGCACTAAATGATTTTTTAATACTTTAGCAGAAATCAAAAAATATTGCACGAAATCCTATTATAAATTATTGATTTCAATGAGAGCATTTTTACTTTTTTTAACCTTTATACTTTACTTCCAAACAACCAATGCCCAAACTACACTTATTTACAGTGAAGATTTTGAGGGAGGGCCGGGTGAATTCATCCTCAATACAGGTTCTGTAGGTGACTCTGTGGGCCCAAACCGGTGGATTATCAACAACGATTACACGGGCGATCCGATTTATCCCAATACACCCGATCAAAACAACACAGTTGGTGGTTCCATTAATTTCGCCCCTTTCAGCAATTACCTGCATATACACGATTCTCAGGCTTTTGCATCCAATAGTTCGGTAGGAAATTCCAATTTCAATCCGGCAATTCTTTCCGACAATTTTACCGAAACGAATAATTTCTGCACGCTTGGTCTCGACAGTGTGCGAATTGCTTTCTATTTTAATTGCGTTGGAGCACCCGGTGCATATGGAGAATTATGGTATCAGGCCGATACAGGAGCATGGACACAGGTTTCGGGTGTGCTTTTATCGAACACGAACCAATGGAGCTATCTCGAAGTATATGATCCGGGCTTTAACAACAAGAATGATCTAAAATTTGGCTTTCGCTGGGTAAATGATGCGGGATCAGCTCCATCAACGGTTTCATTGGGTATTGACGGAATTAGATTGGTGGGTGTTTACAGTCCCGATGTGTATAACGTGCGGCTTGAAATTGACACCATAACGCCCAATCCTGTTTGCAAGGGCGACGGTGTTTTGATTTTTCTAAACAACCCTGTTCCCCTTTGTGGATTAGGTTATTATGAAGTTCAGCTATCCAATATTTTCGGCGATTTCGATTTGCCCACTTCACTTGGTATTTATGAGTTGAACAACGAAAATACAGCGCCGGCTCTTTTTACCTTACCAATCCCTACAGACATTAACATTAGCAATTGCTACAGAATCCGGGTTGTTCGTGTTGACATTCAGCCATTTATTATTTCAGATACGTCATTTTGTATCGATATAATTGACTGTCCGAATATCATTACCACACTGATGCCGGCAGTCATATCAAATCCACTGGATACCATCTGCGTGGGGAGTGTGATTGATGTTCCGTTCTATTCGGAAGGCGTATACCTTGCCAATACGTATATCGCACAATTATCGGATTCGACCGGGCTTTTCCCGCCCAATCCCAATATTATCGGTACATCTAACGACGACACCGAATATCCGCCGGGAACAATACCGCGCGGAAACGTTTCAGGCTTGATTGCTGCCCAAAATCAACCTATTCCACCGGGGTGCAATTATTACATCAGGGTCATTTCTACTAGCCCTGCTACTACAGGTTCTGTTTATGGCCCATTCTGCATTCGCGAATGTGATATTGAGAGTAATAACAAGCAGGATGTGAGTTTCTGCATTACCGATGTGGAAGGAGGCGACACTACACTCACGGTCGAAATTAACCAATACGAGCCAGGGGCTACCTATTCGCCACCAAACGAATTTCAGGTGCAATTGCTCGATTATCAGACCTTTGCTGTAATCAATACCGGTGTTATCGGAAGCGTCGAAGCCACAAGCGATACCACGGTTCAAATTACAATTCCTCCCATACCACAACTCTTTACGATTGGCATCGGTCCCGGCGCTTACTACATGCGTATTGTGGCAACTAATAGCGATCAGGGTTGGGACAATCTGGGAACCGTTATCCGCTTAACGGTTGGCGCTCCAAATCCGAGTCCGCTTACAATAGACATTGCCGACCCCGATTTCTTCTTCCAGCCCGTTGGTTGGGACGGCGATACTACAATTTGTCAGAGCGACGCACTGTACTTCGTTTTGAGTCCATTCAACTCTCAATCAAGCTATGTATGGGGTCTCGACGATGATGCTAATTTCGCAGAGGGAGGCCCTTTCACCGGAATTCTGTTCAATGCCACAGGAACCAATCAGCTGTATGTAGTGGAAACAAACTTCGGATGCGTTGGGCCGGGATCATCACCCGCAGAAATTACAGTATTAGGTCCACCGCCAACTACCATCGCAGGGCCATCGCAGGTATGTTTGGGCGACACGGTGACCTATCAGGTAACCCTTTCCCAATCTACCTATTATCAATGGGATATAACAGGAGGCTCGCTTATCGATACGCTTTCAAATCAGGCTCAATTTGTATTTACAACACCCGGCTCGGTTCAACTGCAAATATCGGCCGTTAACCAGTGTGGAAATGCCGATAACGACAGAACAATTTTGGTTCGCACACCACCGGTGGTTGATATTGGAAGCGATACTACCGTATGCGACGAAATCGAATTGAATCTCATTGCGCCCGATGGAACCAACTTCAACCATTACTGGACTATTGAATCCGAACAAGTAGGAACAGATCCCGCTTACACGCTTGTTGCCGACAGTACGACTACCATTCGTGTTAGAGTAACCAATTTCGGTTCACTGGCATGCGAAACATTCGATTCGCTTATAGTTACTGTAGAGGAGCCACAAGCGGGAATTCTGGATACGGTAACTATTTGTCGTGGACAAAGCCAGGTATTTGCTGCCGACACCATTGCAGATGCCTATTCGTGGAGCACAGGCGAAACAAGCAATTCAATTACAGCTACCGATTCGGGCTGGTATGTTTTAACGCTGTATTTTGATGACGCCGTTTGCGAACGCGTAGATTCGTTCCTGTTGAATGCGGAGGTATGCTATAAACCGCTGGAACTTGTAAATGTGTTTAGTCCGAATGGCGATGGTAAAAACGATACTTGGATTCCCAAGCAGACATTTAAATATCAAGAATTCAACATTATAATTTACAATCGTTGGGGAATACGGGTATTTGAATCGGAAGATCCGTTTTTTGCTTGGGATGGTTCAGTGAATGGGAACGACGATGCGCCCGATGGAACGTATTTCTACGTTGCCAAACTGAAGCATTTCGAGAATGCCGGGGAATTCAAAGGAACGGTGACACTACTGAGGTAGCATTAACAGTTTGAATTATTTTTCTTTATGCTAACATTGGGCTTTGGTGCATTGCCGACAGAAGCGTGAGCAAGGCATTTGGCAATGTAGACCTGCAGAAAAAGACTGAAATGGATTATAACGTTTCGCGCGCAACCAGAAGTTTGGGATTTGGTGAACGAGATGTTTTAAGCAGCACGAATGTAACAAAAGTCGACAATGTTTCAATTAAGCACAATACCCAAATTTTTGGTGCGCGCTGTTATATGCTGTGCGCTTCTATCTGCTTTTGGTGTTGAATATTTTAAAGCAAAATTAGCCGAACTAGTTTAACTCATTCTAAGCAAAAGATACTAATATAATAGCCGATCCTGTTTGCGCTATTATGCTTAGAGTTAATAGCGCTCTTTTAATAAGATGCTTATTTCTATAGAAAACATAGCGCAAACTGGATTATTTCAAGTTTTTGGTTACTAATTCTTTATAGCAATTATTCGCTCTTAAACTAAGTAGATGTTTATATTAGTTCTAGCAAAAACTGAACAGATAAATTCTTCACGCCTTATGCTTTTTTCATTCAGGATGTTCCGGAAGGAATTGATGTTCTTGATGAAGTGAAAATTGTAGAGTTGGGTGATGACCGTTTTCATATTCAAGAAAAAATGAAAATGATGGATGATGAAATGTATGCACCAAGATATTCACGCATTGAAAGACTCGAACAATATTCATGGGATGATTTATTGGCTCCTTGTAAAAAAATACCGAAAAAAACACGACTTGAAAAAGGAGGACATTGTAATTCTTTTGACAGATATTGGAAATCATCGCAACTGGTTTACCGGATATGATGAAAGTGGAGCATCCAATTTCTTTGTGCATACTCAAATGTGGGATTATTACATCGACGGCGATATTCGTTATCCAATAAGTTACCAAATTGCTTATTGTTGCTTAAAAATGGGATGTTTCAAACTCCCAAGCAATTATTCTCATCATTCCATAAAACGAGTAGGGGATGCATGATGGATTTCTGCGAACGCAAAGAAGAAATCACTTTAAAAATGCGTACTGCCGACATCTGCAGCGATTGTCAAAAGCATATTCAAAAATCAGAGGTTTCTTTCCAATACATTCGATATATGCTCGATATTATGGAGGCTATTCGCAAACAGCTCTTGTTTAAAGAGCGTTACGGAATGCTAAAACAATCGGCTTCTTTGTTTGTGAAAGAACATTTAAAGCACCTTTATATTCCTGAATTGGGCATGTTGAAAATAAATTTAACTCCACTCGAACGATCTGTTTATCTTCTATTCCTGAATCATCCTGAGGGAATTAAGTTGTCTGAAATTTCAAAGCATCGTGAAGAGCTAAGTGCACTTGTTCATCAACTGAGTAGAAGTGATGATAAACTTGTCATTGAATCTGGAATTGATTCGCTGTGTAAATCAAACAGCAATTCCCTAAGTAAAAAGCTAGCACGAATCAAAAGTAAATTTGAAAAACACCTAGGAATTGATTTAGCAGTTCAATACATCATTAGTGGACCCAACGGGGGCGAAAAAAAAATAAATCTCGAACCAAGTAAAATAATTTTTAAGGATTGAGTTAGATTCCTAATTTCATCAATGATCTTGTATTAAAGCGTGTTTATCGTTTTGTGTGTAGGCGAATTAACAATGAATAGCTGCCAAAAATATTTATTTCTGTTAATCTTCTGTTATGCGATCGTGCTTCTATTTTTATGAATTTTCTTCAACAAAATACATATCAATCTCATAATTATTCTTCGCCTGAATCTTTCCACGATGTGTGCAACTGAATTTTTCTTTCACCAATTCGTAAGTGCTTCCACTGATGTTTACTCTTCCGGCTTCACCACTTGATTCCATTCGTGAGGCGATGTTTACAGTATCGCCCCAAATGTCGTAAGCATATTTTTTAACGCCTACTATTCCAGCTACAACCGGACCGGTGTTAACGCCAATGCGAATATCAAATCCTCCCAAATCTCCAAGGGGCGCTTCTTGTTTTCTTGCCAGCATGAAATTTCGAATTTCAAATGCGGCTTTAAGCATATCTTCTGCATGAGAAAAATTTGTTACCGGCAAACCGCTTGCGCACATGTATGAATCGCCAATGGTTTTTATTTTTTCAATTCTATATTTCTGAATAATGTTATCGAAGGCGCTGAAGCAGGTGTGTATTTCATCCACCAATAATTCAGCGCTTATATATTTGCTTATAGTGGTGAAGTCCTTGAAGTCGGTAAACATAACCGTCACCATTGTATACGATTTTGCTTTTGCAGCGCCCGTTAGTTTTAATTCTTCTGCTACCTCGACAGGGAGAATGTTGAGCAGCAATTCTTCTGATTTCTTTTTTGCAAAAGCGGTTTTTCTCAAGTTCATAAAAATGAATCCTGCCAGCAATAGAAATAAAATGCTACCAAAAATAAATCCATCACGTACCAATTTATCTTTCTTCATCTGCTCTTGCGTAAGAGCATCTTTTTTTTCTTGATCAGCTTTTGCTAATGATTCTTTATTATCAAAGTCGTGCTGCATTTGCTGCTGTGTAATTTTTTTTGTATTCTCTTTATTTAATAAACTATCACGGGTGTTGATATAGAGTTTGTAATGTATCAACTCTTGCTTAAAGTTACCTTGTGAACTGTCCAATGTTGCCAAATCCCGGTAGAATAATACTAAATTCCTCAAGCTATTATTCTCTTTTGCAATTGCCAATCCTTTATTAAGGTATTGAGCAGCTTCACTATATTTTTTTTGTTTAATAAATATTTGAGCAATGTTACCATACGCACTTGCGATGTCTAACACCCGTCCTGTTTCTTCAAAAATTTTTAAACCGGCCGACTCCATTTTTAATGCTTCAGTATAATTGCCTTGCTTTGAATATATTGATCCAATCTGAAGGTATGCACCTGCAATACCCTGCCTATCCCCAAGATCTTCAACTGTTTTCAAGTATGTAAGATAATTCTTAAGCGCTTCTGAATAATTGTTTTGGTTTTCATAAAGATATCCGATCTGCAAAAAGCATTTAGAAATGCCAATTTTATCACCTATTTCCTTGAAAATTTTTAAACTAGTAGAATAATTCTTCAATGCTTCCGGAAAATTGCCTTGTTCATTATAAATCAGCCCGATACTTTTGTATGAAACTGCAATACCATTTTTATCTCCTATTTCCTCAAATCTTTTTAAGGCAAAGAAAAAATTCTTCAATGCTTCGGGGTAATTGCCTTGATTTATATAAATGGTTCCAATTTTATTTTTCAATCTTGCAATACCTTGTTTGTCAGAAATTTCTGTGAATATTTTGAGGGATTTATTATACATTAAAAGAGCTGTTATATTATCTCCGTTAAGAGATTTGATACCTCCTATACTCTTGCAAGCATTGGCAACCCCTTTTTTAAAACCAATTTGCTCTGATAGTGCAAGGCTTTCGTTGGCATAAGCCATTGACTTATCTTGATCATTTTTCAAATAGGCAATGGAGAGTGCATTCAAAATATTTGCCGCGGTGCTATCGAATAGCGATTGAGATTTTATATGCAACTCCAGCTTGTGTGCATTATGGTTTTTGAGTAGGTTTGTTAAAGAGTCAACGAGGTGTTGTTCTTGGGCGAAGCTGTTTAGCGTTAGAAGCGCAGTCGTTAAAAGAAAAAAAAGTATTTTCATATTCTGTTCGTTTCTTGCAGCCAGTTTGAAGTTTGCAATGCCGCTAACCATATTAATTAACGTTTTGCGGCTTTGCGAAGAAGCGGATTGCGAAACGCAATGTTTCTTTTAAGAATGCTGCTTGTACGTTGTAGGTTGTTCATGTCAACGAAAATACCGCTTTTTTGCAAAGGAGCTGTTAGCAGTTGGCCGTATTAGTCAGGTTTAATAAATTTTCAAAGCTTTGTGGAAGTGTCGCTCGTAAATTTCTAATATAATCATGGTCGTTTTGTGTTTTTAATTTTAAGAATTTCAATATCGTCGTAAAATATAACTTACAAAGTCTATTATGATACAAAGAAATAGTTTCAGTATTTTTTTGAGAGATTTCTTGATTCAGAATCATAGCAAACTTAACATTATAGTAATTTGTTCTCTCTTCAACCCATATAGGTTTTTCTTGATGGGATCTTGGTCTATCTAATATAGGTTCAGCCCAAAATTTAAACGCCCATGAAAATGTTTCATTAAATGAGTTAGTGTCTGGAGTGTAATCGCTAGTCATTGGACCAATATAAATAGGCTCAACTTGTGGTTTAAATTGTCTTATTGTCGGGTCAATAATGATATCCTCGTGCCCATTTACTGTGAGCCAAAAGTGTCGTATGCCGTTAAAGTCTCCACCTGTCAATGAACAATGTATGTCGTTTATTCTCAAAAACAATAGTAGGGGAAAACATGCACAGAAACAAAGATTTTTGGGACATTCGTCACCTATTGTCGGCTCTGTGAATAATGCCACTTTTTTTCGAATATTTTCTTTGTAATCTTCTGAAATGTTTTGCATTTTTTTATTAATATTTTCGGCTTACTGCTAACTTGCCGATACGCGCTGAAAAGAGCACATAGTTTACCCTAATTTCAATCCAAGCGGGATGATGATTCAGCCATGAGAGATCGTGAAACAAACGAAACCCTCAATGGCATTGTAATGGCGTATTAATCTTTCTGGTAAGCTGCCTTAACCGGTATTTCGAGAACTACCTCCGAGCGATACGGAAGACTGCCTTGTGTTGCAGGTTTGAAGTTTAATTTCTGAAGCTCCTGCATCAATTGTTCATCGATGCCATAGCCTACCTTAGAAATGGCATAGGCATTTGAAACCTTTCCATCGAAATTAACCTGGAAGCCAATCATCGAATTCCCATTAAGCTTAGCCGATACCGCAGCTGGTGGCATGCTGATTTTTGCAATTAAATACCGAAACAAAGAATCTTCACCAGCTTCGAAATACGCCTCCTGATTGGCAATCTGGTAGTTTACATTGTAATTTTTACTTTTTTCAACCTTCTTTGAATTAAAATCCTCAGGCTGGGCTTTATAATCTGTCGAAGTTTCTGCTTGTTGCGCGAATGCAAAAAACGAAGAAAAAACAAAACAAGCGATGGCGGTTAGGCTTCTCATAGTTTAAAAATTTAGTTAAATGTATTATTTGTCAAGTACTTAAACAAGTGATAACGTTATTTTTTTCCACGAACCATGCGTTCAATGGAATCCCACATTTCAGAGGGAATTGCTTCCAGATTGTTGAATTCTCCCCCACCTTGCAACCATTCGCCACCATCAATTGTAACAACCTCACCATTCACATACGCCGAAAAATCAGACATCAGGTATGCGGCAAGATTGGCCAATTCCTCGTGTTCTCCGAATCGACGAAGCGGAATGCGTTGCAGCGGATCGAGCTTGGCAGCCAGATCGGCCGGAAACAAACGACTCCATGCGCCTTCAGTAGGAAATGGCCCGGGAGCAATTGCGTTAGAACGGATGCCATACTTTGCCCACTCAACAGCCAAGCTTCGCGTGAGCGCTAAAACTCCGGCTTTGGCAATTGCCGAAGGAACAACATAACCGGAGCCCGTCCAAGAATACGTTGTAACGATGTTCAGAAAAATACCCGGCGATTTTTGCTCAATCCAATTTTTGCCTGCGGCTAGGGTACAGTTGTAGGTTCCTTTCAGAACAATATCCACAATGGTATCGAATGCCTTGTGACTTAAGCGTTCGGTTGGGCTTATAAAATTTCCCGCTGCGTTGTTCACCCATCCGTTTATGTTCCCAAATTCGTTTTCGGCTTTTGTGATTGCTGCTTCAACTTCGTCGATCTTACGCACATCGCACACGGCATAAGCTATTTTTCCGCCAAAGCCCGAAAGCTCTTCGCAGGTCTTTTTTAAAACATCTTCCTTACGCGACGTTATGAGTACATTGGCACCACACTGTAAAAACATCTGCGTCATCGAACGACCAAGACCGGTACCTCCGCCTGTAACCACAATACTTTTACCTGCAAGCGCAGTACTACTAAGCATGGAATTCATTTTATTTGCAGCGTTCATGTTGGCACCCTATTTGAAACAAACCTAAGGAATCAAATCCCGAATCCCATGCGCAAAATATTATTTTTCTTACCTCTATCATTCTTAACATTCGCCGCTTCGGCGCAAACTGCTGGTTTGAGCATCTCGCTTCAAGACAGCAGTTTTTTTGTGGCCGAACTCAACGGCCGGATGTTCGATAAGCCCTCGACCGTGATGAATTTTTTCGACCTGCAGCAAGGCGAACAAAAGTTACAGATATTCAAATTGATGCGATTGGGCAATTCAGAAATTCGTAAATCGGTATTCGATGGGCGGATTACGCTGCAGGAGGATGTATTAACAACAGGCTATATCGATAGCTACAATCAATTCAGGGTGCAGGCAACAGAACCGCTTGAATCGAAAAAGAAAATCCGCAGCGACCGGGGTGGTGCTTCTACATCGAAACAGGCCATGAACCGCCAGCAATTCGAAGGGGTAGTTGAAAATCTGGCGGGTATATCGGATGAAAGCGAACGACTGCGTTCGGCAGAAGGCATCATTTCCATAAGCACATTCAGCTCGCGCCAGGTAGCCGAATTGATGCTGTTGTTCGACAGCGAAAACCGACGCATTGCTGTTGCCAATTTTGCGTATCGCTATGTGAGCGATCCCGAGAATTTTGGCGAGGTGCACCATTCGCTGCGGTATCCATCAAGCCACAGACGGCTTGTTCGGAGAATCCGATAATCACGAAATCGATTTTCGCACACGCTCGGCATAATTGCGCAGCGCAACCCGAAGCTCTATCTCATTGGCAGCCATATCTTCCTTAATGGCAATGGCAGAAATTACATGCGTAAGTTGTTCACCTTCATCATCCCCTGCAACCTCAATCGCAGGCTTTTCTTCGTTAAGGATTGACTCCTCGGCTAACCTAAGTTCTTCGATGGTATGCTTCTCAGCAAGCGAACGGATTACAGGCAATTTCATTGCAGCTGAGATAAGAGTTCTACAACAGATTCTTCTTTTGATGTAGCTCGTCCACCGAGGCGTTCACCCTTTTTAAATACAGCAAAATAGGGCAGGTTATCGACCCCTCCGGCATGCCGAGCCTGTTCGTTTTCCTCGGCATTTACATCCAAAAACGTTATACCCGCGAAGCGTTCATCGTCTGATAAGCGACGAAACTTGGGAGCAAACAATTTGCAGTTGCCGCACCAGTCGGCATAATATTTCACGATTACGTTTTCGTTTGTTGCGAGTTGCGATGCGAAGTCTGCATCACTTGAAAGAATTACAGCCATGGTATTTTAACAAAAATGTGAAGGACTTGTTTATTCGTGATTTTTCGAAGCATTCCAATACACATCCATTTCTTCGAGCGACATTTCATCGAGTTTCTTACCGTCCATTTTCGATTGCTCCTCGAGATACGTAAAACGCTTGATGAATTTGAGGTTCGTTTTTTCGAGTGCGTCTTCGGGATTGATGTTGTGGAAACGCGCATAATTGATGAGCGAGAAAAGTAAATCGCCAAACTCGGCCTCGGCTTTGGAGGGATTACCGTTCTGAACTTCCTGTTTGAATTCATCCATTTCTTCGAGCACCTTTTCCCACACTTGGCTTTCGTGTTCCCAATCGAAACCAACACCGCGAGCCTTTTCCTGAATGCGTGTCGATTTAATCATGGCCGGTAGCGAAGCAGGTACGCCCGAAAGCACCGAACGGTTGCCTTCCTGTAGTTTGATTTTCTCCCAGTTTTCCTTCACCTGTTGTTCATTCTCCACTTTGACATCACCATAAATATGCGGATGACGACGAATGAGTTTATCGCAAAGTCTATTCATCACAGAAGTTATATCGAACGCATTTAATTCTGAACCAATGCGCGCATAAAAAACGATGTGCAGTAAAACGTCGCCCAGTTCTTTTTCGATTTCAGGAAGATCGTTTTTCAGAATCGCATCCGACAGTTCATACACCTCCTCGAGACTTAGATGCCGGAGCGATTCGAGGGTTTGCTTTTTATCCCAAGGGCACTGCTCGCGCAATTCGTTCATTATATTGAGGAGCCTAAGAAAGGCCGCTGATTGTTCTGAAGGTGTTGATTCCATGTTAAGATATTGCATTCAAAAATGCGAAAATAAAAGGCTTAACCAAGCTTCAGGGATGCAAGATGTTCGTTAATAACTCTAAAAAGCCAAACATGCAGATTAAAAATTATTTTCATTTCTTTGAAAAAACAGCATATATGAAACACATTTACACACTTCTTTCTTTGGCGCTCTTATCTTCTGCATCAGCAGTTAAGGCGCAAACGGTTATTTTTTCAGATAATTTCGACAGTTACGCACCCGGCGCAGGTATTGTCGCTTCAAACCCCGCCTGGAGCTTTTGGGCGGCGGGTTCGCCCTCTGATGCAGTGGTTGATTCATCGCTTTCGTTCAGCGGCGATAATTCGTGTCGTGTTAATGGAACTACAGTCGACCTTGTGCTTCCGATTGGACCGTACACAACTGGGATTTATTCGGTCGACTTTAAAATGTTGCTACCACAAGGATCAACCGGAGGTTACTTCAACCTCTTGCATGTTTGGAACGCCAATTCTACAAATTATGAATGGGCAGTTGATGTGTTTTTTGATGCCGATGGCTCATGTTACATTACCTCGGGCGGAACACAAAGCCCGGCGAATTTCGTTGCTCCAATTGGTGAGTGGTTTGATATGCAAGTACAAGTATTTTTAAATGACGACCTGGGTGTAATTAAGGCGAATGGAAACGAAATTTTATCGTTTCCCTGGTCTATTAATAATGCCGACGGCACTCCGGGAACCTTGCAATTGGCGGCACTTAACTTTTATGGAACCAACTTCGCAAATACTGGAGGCACCTATCACATCGACGATGTAAGTGTAACTGAACTTCCACCGCCACTCACTATTGCAAGCGATAAGATGAACACACTCGCTCTTTTCCCCAATCCGGCGCAAAACTTCTTTGTTGTTGGAGGACTGGATGCTGGCAATTGCATATTGACGCTTAGCGACCTCAGCGGAAAAACAATACGCCGTAACACTGTCAATGCCGCAAACAATTTGGTGGATGTTTCGTTACTCGAATCGGGCGTTTATTTCGTTACACTCGAAAGGGAGAATAGCCGAATCGTGAAAAAGCTGGTGGTGCAGTAAAAATTCGGATTATAGCTTAGTGAAATGAGAAAGGATGGTTTGGCCATCCTTTTTTTGTTTATTGCACCTCCACCCATTTTCCCTACCTTTCGGCCTCAAATTTCACAAACATGAACGCCGGAAAGCTTACCCTTTGCTTCCTGTTTAGCAGCATCGCCATGCAGGCACAACTTTCGAACTACCCCCAAACCCGCCGCGATAATTCGGTGAGCGATACTTACCACGGCACAACTATCGAAGATCCTTATCGCTGGCTCGAGAACGATACATCGGCCGAAACAGGCGCATGGGTGAAAGAACAAAATAAGGTAACGTTCAACTACCTCGATCAGATTCCTTACCGCAATAAATTCCGCGATCGTATTACCGAACTGCTCAATTATCCGCGCTTTTCGGCGCCGTTCCGCGTAGGCGAATATTACTTTTACAGTAAAAACGACGGCCTTCAGAACCAAAGCGTATATTACAAACAAAAGGGAATGAACGGTGCGCCCGAGGTGTTTCTCGACCCAAATAAAATGTCGGAAAAAGGAACGGTAAGCGTAGGATTAACCGGCACCTCACACGATGACAAATACATGGTTTACAGCGTGAGCTCGGCTGGGAGCGACTGGTCTGAACTGCGCGTTAAGGAAGTAGCAACAGGCAAAGATTTACCCGATGTAATCAAGTTTGTAAAATTCTCGGGCGCAGCCTTCCGCGGCGATGGGTTCTACTACTCGCGCTATCCCGAGCCGGGCAAGGGAACCGAACTTTCGGGGCAGAATCAGTTTCATGCCATCTGGTTTCACAAACTGGGTACGCCACAGGCCGACGATAAACTCATTTTCGAAGACCGCGAACATCCGCTGCGCTATCACAGTGCCGAACTGGGTAAAAAGGAGCGCTTCCTCATCCTTTCGGTTTCTGAAGGTACCGATGGTAACGAACTGCACGTTATGGATCTTGCCAAAGGCGAAACGAAATTCAAACCGCTTATCTCAGGATTCGATTTCAGCAGCGGTGTTGTAGACCAAGAAGGCGATCGCTTGCTGGTGATGACCAATGTTGATGCGCCGAATTACAAACTGGTTTCGATTGATCCCACAAATCCTTCCAAAGAAAACTGGAAAACCATCATTGCCGAACAGCCCGAATTGCTTAAAACCGTTACCAAAGCAGGCGATGTATTGTTTGCTCATTACCTCAAAGATGTCACAACGCGCATCATCCAATACAGCCGCGAAGGCATTTTGAAAGGCGAGATTGCTTTGCCTGGTGTAGGTTCGGCAGGTGGTTTCGATGGCGAACGCGAAGACAAAGAAGTGTTTTACACTTTTACATCGTTCAACTACCCGCCCACCATTTTTCGTTACGATTTAATGAGTGGCAAATCAGAATTATTTCGCAAGACTGACCTCAAATTTGAGCCTTCTGATTACGAAGTAAAACAGGTTTTTGTGCCTTCGAAAGATAGCAAAGTAAAAGTGCCCATGTTCATCGTGCACCGCAAAGGCTTAAAACTCGACGGGCAGCGCCCTACCCTACTGTATGCATACGGCGGATTCAACATCAGCCTCGAGCCGGGCTTTTCGCCTTCGCGCATTGCATTTATGGAAAACGACGGAGTATTTGTGCAGGCCAACCTTCGTGGTGGCGGAGAATACGGCGAGGAATGGCATAAGGCGGGCATGTTTGGCAGCAAGCAGAACGTGTTCGACGACTTTATTTCCTGCGCCGAATGGCTTCAGGCGAATGGTTACACATCGAAGGAAAAGCTGGCCATTCAAGGCGGTTCCAATGGTGGTTTACTTGTTGGTGCCTGCATGACACAGCGCCCCGATTTATTCAAAGTGGCCATTCCACAGGTAGGCGTACTGGATATGCTGCGTTTCCAAAAATTTACCGTTGGCTGGGGATGGGTTGATGAATACGGAACCTCCGAAAAAGAAGAAGATTTCAAGTGGCTCATCAAGTATTCGCCACTGCATAACATAAGCGAAATAGCATACCCGGCAACGATGGTGATGACGGCCGATCACGACGATCGTGTTGTACCTGCGCATTCGTTTAAGTTCATTTCTGAATTGCAACGTAAACACAAAGGCGCCAATCCTGTGATGATTCGCATCGAAACCGATGCCGGGCACGGTGCGGGTGTGGCACTCAATAAAACAATTCAAGCTACAGCCGATGTGTTTTCGTTTATCTTTCACAACACCAACTCGCCTGTAAAATACTGATGACACAAGAACACGAATTGCCCGGAGAAAATGATTTCTTCACAACCGAGGAAATCTATGAAATTGCTGCATTGGTGAACGAAAAGCTTGCAGGAGTTAGTTATCATTACTGGGTAAACAAAGCAAGCCAAGAAGTATTTGAAGTGCTCGACTGGATAACGCTGAAATTCGACAGCGGAAACGAAGTTACCTTCACCGGCGGACTCGAAAGCGATGGAATTAAGCTCGTTAAGCCAGATTTCGAAGCGGATCGGAAGCGACTCGAAATAGAATTTGAAGGAAAAGTAACAATTGAATCGCGTGATGCCTCTAAGCACAAACTATGGAAAGAATGCATTGGGTTGGAGCTCACGCCATCGCTCGTTAAATATGAAGGAAAGATGTTGAACGACTCGCTTGTACTTAAATTTCCTGACGCCGATGCACTAATTATATTCCTCGGACTCGAAGGCCTCGAAGTGGATTATTTCGAAGACGAAACAACAGAACACATCGATTTAAAACAACATAACTAAGCCATGAAAAAAAGCGCTCTTGCAATTAAAATTTTACTTTTCGCCATGTTAACACAAACTGCGACCTCGGCATTTAGCCAGGCATTGATACCCTTAAAAGACTTTTTCCGCAATCCCGAAAAAGCATCCTTCCGCATATCGCCCGACGGAAAGAAATTGGCTTTTATGCAGCCCTGGAAAAACCGCATGAACGTTTTCGTGCAGGAAATAGGCAAGGAAACAGTTGTGCAGGCCACGTTTGCCGAAGAGCGCGACATTGCAGGATTTACCTGGAAGAACAACAACCGTTTGATATACCTTCAGGATAAAGGCGGAAATGAGAACTTTCATCTTTTTGCCGTTGATGCGGATGGGAAAAATGCAAAAGAGTTAACACCGGGCGATGCCGTTCGGGCTGAGATCCTCGACGACTTACCCGAAAACGAGAGCGAAATGATAGTGAGTCTGAACATGCGTAATCCCGAAATTTTCGATGCCTATCGTGTTAATATTGTGAGCGGAGATATGAAGCTGGTGGGCGAAAATCCGGGCAACATTACCGGCTGGCAGACCGATAACCAAGGACGCATCCGCGTTGCTGTTTCGACCGATGGAATCAATTCGAGTGTGCTATACCGCAATAATGAGAGCGATGCCTTTAAAGTGATTAAAACTACAAATTTCAAAGAGTCGTTTTCGCCACTGTTTTTCGATTTCGACGACAAAACACTTTTTGTTTCTTCGAACTTGGGGCGCGATAAAACGGCCATTATTGCGTATGATCCCGAGAACGACAAAGAATTGCGCATGGTTTACGAGCATCCGGAAGTAGATGTATCATCGCTGTTACGCAGTAAAAAACGCAAAGTTATTACCGCCGTTGCTTACGAAACCGATAAAAGCCATTACCATTTCCTCGATGCCGAACGCGAGGCACTGCAAAAGAAATTTGATGCGCGTTTTCCGGGCTATGAAGTTTCGCTGGCCGGTCAGAGCAAGGCAGAAGATAAAATGCTGTTGTATGTAGGTAGCGACCGCAGTTACGGATCATACTGGTTTTACGATAAACAGAGCGATGCATTCAGCAAGTTGGCAGAAGTTGCACCTTGGTTGGATGAAAACAAATTGTGCGAAATGAAGCCTATCCGCTATACCGCCCGCGATGGCATGGAAATTCAGGGTTATCTTACCGTTCCAAAGGGTGTGGATGCGAAAAACTTACCTGTTGTAATTAATCCGCATGGTGGACCTTGGGCGCGCGACAGCTGGGGCTTCAATCCCGAAGTGCAATTTCTGGCCAACCGTGGCTATGCCGTGCTACAAATGAATTTCAGAGGTTCGGTGGGTTATGGCCGTAAATTCTGGGAAGCATCCTTCAAACAGTGGGGCAAAACCATGCAGGACGACATTACCGATGGCGTGAACTGGCTCATCAAACAAGGCATTGCCGATCCTAAACGTGTGGCCATTTATGGTGCATCGTATGGCGGATATGCAACACTGGCGGGCGTTACCTTCACACCCGATTTATATGCATGTGCCGTTGATTACGTAGGCGTTTCGAACCTGTTTACCTTCATGAGCACCATTCCGCCGTATTGGAAACCATACCTCGACATGATGTACGAAATGGTAGGCGACCCAGAAAAGGATAAAGACCTTATGACTGCTGCATCTCCGGTTTTCCATGTCGATAAAATCAAATGTCCGCTGTTTATTGTTCAGGGTGCAAACGACCCACGGGTTGCAAAAGCCGAGTCGGACCAAATGGTTGAAGCCTTGAAAAAACGCGGGATTGATGTTCCGTATCTAGTAAAAGATAATGAAGGACACGGTTTTGGAAACGAAGAAAATCGCATGGAGCTTTACCGAAAAATGGAAGAGTTTTTCGCGAAATATCTGGGCGGTAAAAAAGAATAAATCCAATAACCGAACATCGTATTCAGGGCCTAGTACCGCATGAAAAAAGTGCTGATTATTACCTATTACTGGCCACCTTCGGGCGGTGCAGGAGTTCAGCGCTGGTTGAAGTTTGTGAAATACTTGCCTGAATTTGGTATTGAACCCATTGTACTTACCGTAGATTCGGAACAAGCGGCGTATCCTGTTCGGGATGCTTC
>CANMGM010000009.1 GCA_947497195.1 Bacteroidota bacterium | reverse complement strand
GTAACCATGACACGCTATGACGAAAAATACCGCGATGTAAAAGTGATATTCGAACAGCAGGACATGGCCGAAACACTCGGTGAGGTGCTTTCGCGCGCGGAAAGAACCCAATTAAGGATAGCCGAAACCGAGAAATATCCGCACGTTACGTTTTTCTTTTCGGGCGGTCGCGAGCAGGCCTTCGAAGGCGAATCGCGAATTATGATTCCATCGCCCAAAGTGGCCACGTACGACCTAATGCCCGAGATGAGTGCACCTGGAGTTCGGGATGCAGTTATTGAGGCCATTCGCAGCAAGCAGCCCGATTTTATCTGTCTCAATTTTGCGAATCCCGATATGGTAGGCCATACCGGCGTTTTTAGTGCCATTGTTAAAGCGGTTGAAACCGTTGATGCCTGTTTAGGTGATGTGCTTGCGGTGTTAAGTCAGTACCGTTACAGCGCAATTATCATTGCCGACCATGGGAATGCCGACTTTTCGCTGAATGCAGATGGAAGTCCGAATACTGCGCATACCACGAATCCGGTTCCGGTAATTGTTATTGATGCAGGTGTAAAGAATCTGCGTAATGGCAAACTGGCTGATATTGCTCCCACAATTCTTCACTTAATGGACATTGAAATCCCTGAGGCGATGAATGGAGAAATACTTGTAAACTGAGAACTAAAATTTACTAGCGGTAAATTGTGAAAATTCCTTCGAGTTGCTTGCTATTGTAGTTGATATCTACAACTTCAATCATATAAAAGTAGGCACCCGAAGGTAAAATAGAATCGCTCAGGCGTGTTTTACCATCCCAGCCGCTATCGAGGTCGTTCGATTCATAAAGTAACTGCCCCCACCGGCTATAAACTTTCATGTTAAACGAACGAATATCCTGACCAAACACCTTAAAGTAATCATTTAGACCGTCTCCATCCGGTGAGAAGGAGTTGGGAACAAATAAATTAAAGCCGTCTTGAACACGAGCAAATAATGACATGGAATCAATGCAGCCAAATTCATTTTGTACAACCTGGCGAATTTCAAAGGAACCTGTATCCTCAAAGGTGTAGGTTAGATTGCGTTTGAAGAGGGTATCCAAAAATGCGATTGAATAACTAACTTCATCTGAATTCGAGGAGAAATCGGTAATCGTGCAATGCGGATTATCCAATGTTAATATCGGCGGTTCGATTGTGAAATTTGCAATAGCATTTGGATAAACAGTTATCAGATTAGGAATTTCGAATTTGTTCCGACATCCATATTCAGTAACCAGTTCAAGCGAAATACTATATTTACCTGCCTGATCGTATTGATTCATTGGCGTTTCTGAAGCGGAAATGCGCCCATCACCAAATGTCCATGAATATTCCCTGATAGGATCTGCCGACTCGCTTAGATTAATGAAGTTTACCGGCATCGGTGCACAACCGTCAATAAGGTCAGCAGAAAAATTTGCAACCGGCATAGGACGAAGTATTACCGGCAGTTTGTAATCAAAACTCGAACAGCCATCCTCAATTATTTGCAGGCTTACAATATGTATTCCCGTGCCCGAAAATTCGACGTTTTGGGGTGATGCTTCCGAGGAGAAAGCGGGAGTAGCCGATGGTCCGAAATTCCAAATGAACGTAGCTCCTGGACCGAAATTTCCGTCGGCAGCAAAGTCGATGGAATGATTTTCAAAACATTGTGGCTCGGGTGCTTCGAAGTAAGCCAAAGGTTGTGGATTTACTGAAACCAATACGGTGTCGAATGCTGTACATCCGTTCAATGTAGCTCTTAATACAAGTTCCTGTTGAAAGGCTTCTTCTGCAAAATTGACGAAATTGGCTGAAGTGTTTGATTGCAGACTATCCTCAACCAATACAGCAGGCGACCAATAATACGAATACGCATTTTGCGGTGCGGAACCAATAAATGCATCCGTATTGGAACATACCACCTGATCAAGGCCTGCATCAGATACCGGAACAACATTGGTTATGGTTATAATATCTGAACCAATGCAACCAATCCCATCTCCTACAGTGAGTTGGAAAAAGCCTTCCAAAACCTCGATGTACGGATCGTTCGATATAAATGTAGGAGGGGTTGTGCCGATATCTTCCCACAGATATGAAAAATAGGTGTCGTCGGCAGCGAGGGTATTGGTATTGTCGAAACAAGAAATAAGATTTCCTTCGATATTGGGTGTTAAAAATGAGGTTGGATTTACTGTAAAAACTGGCGACAGGCCGGTACACCCATTGTTGTCTGTAACTTCTACCGTAAAATCACCAGCTCCTACATTTACGGTATCGTTTGTTAAGCCACCAATTGGAAACCCATTATCGAACCACGCGTAATCTACAAACTGTTGATTGACATAAATTTGTGCTGTAGAGCTAGGATCCGCCACGCAAACAATATTTTCTCCCAGTATTTCCGGCTCAGGATTTACGTTCACTTCTAAATTCAAAGTTGCAATTCCGCAATCACCATTGTTGTCAATCACAACTGCGTTGTATGTCCCCTGATCGGATGCAGAAAGCGAATAGAAATTACTGTTTATTGGAAACCAATAGGAAGACTGATAACTGTTACTATCGGCAACAAAGAGTGAAGAAACATCGCCTTCGCAAATTTGGTCATCGCCCGATATGCTTACTATTAAGGTTGGTGCGGTAACGATAATTTGAATATCAAAGATGAAGCTTCCTGCGGGATTTCCGTTGTCGGTAGCCGTAAACGAAACAGTATAATTTCCAGGAGGTGTTGCAACAGCATCAACCTCGGCAACAACATTACAAATGGTTCCATTTGTGATTGTTGGGGTTAAAACAAGACTGGCTGAAGCCGGTTCGAGAGGATTCATTACCGCTGTTACGGTTTGATTCTGTTCTACGGGGTAAAAATTAAATTCTATATTTCGAGAAGCGCCTGAACACACAAAAACAGGATCGCACACAGTAAGGTTAGCATTCTCTCCTGAGAAGGATGCAAAAGGAGGGATGTTGTTACCGCCACCAGGTGGAATACATATGTTGAAAAAGAACTCTTTGTTATCTAAAAAATTAACCCCATCGTTGTTCCCATAAGGGCCATCGTAATTAAAATTGTCGGCATCGAAGCGACCAATCTGAACAAAACCAACGCCATCACCTCTATTAACGCCTACATTGGCGGGAGTACCTCCAAAACCGTTTGCTCCCCCTGAAGCAGTTCCGGTTGTCCATTGCATATCGCCATAAACAAAGCCAACATTGCAAGATGGTGGAAGAATAGAGGATGTTCCATCAGAAATAATAACCTGAAAGCTATTGCGTTGGGCGGGATTCGCACCCGGGAAAACTCCCACATCGTCCCAATAAACTATAGCATGTGTAGGAAAAATTTCATATCTAACCTGGCCGAGACAATTGCCCGGATCTCCCGTATCAACATCACCCCAGAAAGGAGCTATCATAGGAGGTACAAGGTTGTCGGGGAAGCCTGAAGCTGTGAAGGTATTATATACCTGCCCAAAGGTTATATTCCCGTTGTTGTTGATGAAAAAGGAATTAAAGGTTTGATTATAAAAACAAAAGTCGAAAGGAATCGTGACCTCAAATTCGCCCCCTGGAGGCCAATCGTCGAAGCAGACCTCTCCGCTCCATGGATCAAGGAATGTTGGACTTTGAACCAAGTCGCAGGGAACCTGAGCGCTTAACGGCAAGGTTGCAATAGAAAGCAAACATGCAAGAATTGCACTGCCAATTACTTTTCCGAGCTTGTTCAGACAAAATGAAAAAGCCATTTTTTGATTTGCTTTGATTTTAAGGATTGTAAAACTAATCTTTTTTTTGAATAGAAGTCATTTTTCAGCGAATCAATTTTTGCGAAAATTACAGATTGCGCAAAATATAATCGGTCATCATGCCATACAAATGCATGCGTGTATTGCCGCCGTATATGCCGTGGTTTTTGTCGGGATACATAAACATATCGAACTGCTTGTTGGCTTTTACAAGTGCCGTAACCATCTCAACCGAGTTCTGAAAATGTACGTTATCGTCGGCCGTTCCATGAATAAGCAGGTATTTTCCTTTTAGCCGCGCCACATGGTTTATGGGCGAATTGTCGTCGTAGCCCGCTGCATTGTTCTGTGGCATTTGCATAAAGCGTTCGGTGTAAATCGAATCGTAATAGCGCCAGTTGGTTACCGGTGCCACGGCAATAGCCATTTTGAACACATCGGCACCTTTGGTAATGCACAAGGAACTCATATAACCTCCGTAACTCCAGCCTTGAATGCCGATGCGCCCGGCATCAACGTAAGCCAACGTGCCCAAATATTTTGCCGCAGCAATCTGGTCTTCGGTTTCGTAACGCCCCAGCTGCATATAGGTCGATTTCTTAAAAGTCTCGCCACGGTACTGTGTACCGCGATTATCGACCGAAACAACAATATAACCTTTCTGCGCCAGCATGGTATGCCATAAATAATTTGCGCCTTCCCACTGATCTTCTACGGTATTATGCCCCGGACCGCCGTAAACGGTCATAAATACCGGGTATTTCTTCGACGCGTCGAAATCGGGCGGCTTTATCATCCAGGCATTAAGCGAATCGCCCATGCCATTCGGAATTTTGATGAATTCCTTCGCCGAAAGCGCATATCCAGCAAGCTTTTCCTGCAATTCCTTGTTCTGCTCCAACACACGAACTATTTTTCCATCCCGCGAATACAGCGTAAACGACAGTGGCTTTGAGGCCGAACTCTCGGTCAAAAGTACGTAACTGAAATCGGCACTGAATTCAGCATCCTGATGTCCTTCCCATTTAATGAGTGGCTTGGCTCCCTTGCCATTGAGTTTCGCTGAAAAAACCGTACGCGACATCGGATTGGGCCATGCCGCCTGATACCACAACACCCCGTTTTTCTCATCCAGGCCGTAAACTTGGGTTATGTCGACTCCGTTATTGCTTAAGGCCACTGGTTTTTTATTGCCAATTTCGTATACAAATGCACGGTTCCATCCGTCCGACTCACTGGTCCACAGGAACTGTTTTCCATTGCTTAAAAACTTCAGGTTATCGTGTATATCGATATACGTTTTGTTGCGTTCTTCGAGCAGTAATGTAACTGCGCCAGTCGTTGGATCGGCCAGCAACAATTCGATGTGGTTTTGCAAGCGGTTCATGCGTGTTACGCACAACTTGCTTCCGTCGTGGTTCCACGTCATCCGGGGCAGATAAATCTCAGGATCATCGCCCGTTTGCACTTCAACATTTTTACCCGATTCGGTATCGTATACAAATGCCGAAACACGCGCATTTTCTTCACCTGCTTTTGGGTACTTATAGCGGTATTCGCCCGGATACAAGCTGCCATAGGTTGCCATATTAAACTCCTTCACCCGACTTTCGTCGAAGCGTAAAAAGCCGAGTTTACGGCTGTCGGGCGACCAGAAATAGGCTTCTTTCAGGGCAAATTCTTCTTCATACACCCAGTCGCCCGCACCGTTAATCACCTCATTCCATTTGCCATCTGTTGTAATAGCCACTTCGCGATTTGCATCCAAGAATTTTACAAACAGATTGTTTTCGCGCACAAATGCCACTTTTTTTCCATCGGGTGAGAAGGTCGCATAAGCTTGTTTCCCGCCTTCTTTACTGAGATATGAAGCCGATTTCGTTTTAAGATCCACAACAACAAAATTCGATCGGCTCGAGTACCTGTACAAGGGTTCGGTTTCGGTTGGAATGAGCAGTTTGCTTTCGTCGGAAGAGAAGGTATACGAATCCATTTCGAGAGGTTTGCCATCGATGCTGTAATCGTTCGAATTCCAAATCACCTCAACTTTGTCACCGCTTGCATAGCTGTATTTTACAAGCATCTGCCCGCTTTCCCCGGCTTCCATGGCAATGTAGTGTTTGCCATCGTTCATGCTTTCAAAGCCTTGTACAAAAGATGGCGCAAAGGTACGTGATGCCCATATTTCCTGCAGACTGAGCTGTTTTTTGGCAGACTGAGCTTCAGAAATACTTGGGAATAGAATGATTGATGCAATTAAAAGAAAAGCTGAACGCATAGCATTGAATTTAAAGGCGAAGGTATAACGTAAATTTGAAATACGATTTATTCGGTTAATACTGTTCATCATGCTTAAACCAGCCCGCATACATAAGGTAGTTGTCGGCGATGCGGTCTATTTGTCCCCTCACTAGTTCCCCGCTCACCTTTTTCACTGGTTTGGCGGGAACGCCTGCCCAAATCCAGCCGCTTTCGATAACTGAATTTTCGAGTACAACGGCTCCCGCGGCGACGATACTACCGGTTTGCACCAGCGCGTGATCCATCACAATGGCGCCCATGCCAATCAATACATTGTCTTCGAGTTTGCAGCCATGCACTAAGGCGCGATGGCCAATTGAAACACGATTACCGATTTCGGTGGCGGCAGTTTGGTAGGTACAATGAATAATGGCTCCATCCTGAATATTGACCATATTGCCAATGCGGATGGAATTTACATCGCCCCGAACAACAGCATGAAACCATACGCTGCAATCAGCTCCTATTACAACATCGCCAATTAAAACTGCGTTTTCGGCTAAATAGCAATTGTTGCCGATTTGTGGTTTAAAGCCACGAACTTCTTTAATGAGTGCCATAAGATTTGCGTAATTTGCACAAAGGAAAAAAATTCGCGGCTTTTTGAACCGATTAAAAAAAGAAACATAAGGCGGCCGAACAAATAGATAGAACCATGAAAGCAATCTTCATAAGCATGCTGCTTACATGCAGCCTCCTCGCAGAATTTAATGCGCAATCCGAAACCCGTATCCTAACCAAACCCGAAGAAGCCTTGGTTTATCTCAACGGTGCTCAAATTACTTCACGCGGAAAAGCCACGTTAAAAGATGGTCGCCAAACCATCGTTTTCGAAATGCTATCGAACAACATCGACCAAAATTCGGTACAGGTAAAAGCCGATGCCGCCGTTACCATCTTGTCTGTGAATTATGGATTGAATTACCTCAAACCGCAGGATTTTAAAGAGTTCAAACAACTTGAGGATTCAGTAAAGTACTATGCCGACCAAAATGCGCGTATGGCAATAAATCGTAGAGGATACGAGGAAGAAATTGCTATGCTGAGTGCAAACCGCAGCATCGGCGGAGCGAATAACGGAGTAAGTGCGGCCGAACTCGCCAAACTCACCGAATTCGTGCGTAACCGCATGCAGGAAAGTAGTTTGAAGAAATACGAAATCGAACAAAAAGAAAAGCGCAACAACGAGCGCATTGCTGCATTAACCCAGCAAATGAACGAGATGCGCAACAACGAAATGAAACCAACAGGCGAGATAACGGTTCAGCTCAATGCCTCAGCTGCTGGCCCTGCAAACTTCGAACTCAGCTATTATGTTACCAATTGCGGGTGGTCGCCCTCGTACGACATTCGTGTAAAGGATGTAAACAGCAAAGCGGTAATTGCTGCTAAGGCAAACATTGTTCAGAATACCGGGCAGGACTGGAAGAATATTAAACTGGCTCTATGTACCGGAAACCCAGCAATGGGCAATACGCAACCCCTATTAAATCCATGGTGGCTTTCGCTTACAGACCCTACCCAAACACTTTATAAAACCAAACAGGCAACGCGCGGTAGTGAAATGTTATGTGCTCCGCAAGCGGCAGGTGCGGTAATGATGGACGATGCGCCGCAAATGAAGGAAGCTATCACAACGGCTTGGTTTACCCAGGTCGCCGAAAATACGGGCACGAATTCCACATTCGATATTTCGATTCCCTACACCATTTTAAGCAATGGCAAGGAGAATTTTGTGGAGATTCAGCAATATTCAATCGCTGCAAATTATACGTACCTAAGCATACCTAAAGTGGATAAAGATGCCTTTCTACTGGCACGTCTACAAGGCTGGGACAAGAGCGAGTTGCTTCCGGGCGAAGCCAATGTGTATTTCGAAAACAACTACGTTGGACAAACCTATTTCGATACGCGTATTGTAGATGATACCTTGTCGGTAGGGCTTGGAAGAGACAACAACATCGTTGTGAAACGCAAGCAGATAAACGAGTTCAAGGAAAAAACCAGTATCTCGGGCAACACTAAAAAAGTAAGCCGGATGTACGAAATCGAGGTCCGCAATACCCGCAAATCGGCGATAGAAATTGAACTGGAAGACCAAATTCCATTAACGAATAATGAGCAACTGGAAGTTGAAGTGCTCGAAACCGGAAACGCAGAATACAATAAAGAAACCGGAAAGTTATCCTGGAAAATTAAATTAAATCCGGGTGAGAGCAAGAGTCTCCGCTTCGGGTATGCAGTGAAACATCCGAAGAAAATGATTGTGAATGGACTTTAGTTCCAATTAAAGCCGCGGATAATCGATTGAAAAATGGAGTCCGCGGCTTTCTTTTCGCTGACGGGCTGCTTTTATAATCAAATAGCCAATTAATATCAGATTACGTAATTCGCACAAAGGTTGAGAGAGAGTGGTACGCCGATACATGCTTTCGGTTTCGCGATGCAGAATCTGCAAGCGGTCGAGCGCTCGCTGAAGACGCACATTGCTGCGAACAATGCCCACGTAGTTGCTCATAATCAGTTGCAGTTCTTTCAGATTCTGCGTAATCAAAACCATTTCCTCGGGGTCGGCTGTGCCTTTGATATCCCAGGCAGGAATTTCATCGCAGAATGCAATGGACTGAAATGAATGAAGTGCTGTTTCGGCAGCATGATGCGCATACACCAATGCCTCTAGCAGCGAATTCGATGCGAGTCGGTTGCCGCCATGCAAACCGGTTGATGCACATTCGCCGGCGGCCAGCAGGTTTGCAATGGAAGAGCGGCCTTGCATATCGACTTGAATGCCTCCGCACATGTAATGGCAGGAAGGTACAACAGGAATTAAATCGCGCGTAATGTCAATCCCGATTTGCAGGCAATGCGCATAAATATTCGGGAAATGCTCTTTCAGTTTATCTGCCTCTAAATGACTACAGTCGAGCCATACAAAATCATCGCCGCGGGTTTTTAGTTCATGGTCGATGGCTCGTGCTACGATATCGCGTGGGGCAAGATCAGCTCGTTCGTCGTACAATTGCATAAATGCAATCTTATCCTGATTTCGGAGAATCGCGCCAACTCCGCGTAAGGCTTCGGTTAGTAAAAAACTGGGTTGTATACCCGGTTGGTAAAGTGCCGTTGGATGAAATTGCATGAACTCCATATTTTCAACGCGTCCTTTGGCACGGTAAACCATAGCAACCCCATCGCCGGTGGCAATGCGCGGATTGGTGGTTGATGCATACACATTGCCGGCTCCGCCTGTGGCAATCAGTGTAATGCGGGCAAGGATGGCCTCTGTTTTTCCGCTCAACAAATTCAATGCGTAAATTCCAAAGCAGGTAATTTCGGGTGTTGAGCTGTTCACATAATGGCCGAGTTGATGTTCTGTGAGGATTTCGAGTGCAAAATAGTGATCCAGCATTTCGATGTTCGGATGCTGCTGCACGCGCGCTATGAGCGATTGCTCGATTTCGAACCCTGTAGTGTCTTTGTGGTGAAGGATTCGGGGTTCAGAATGCCCGCCTTCTTTTCCCAGATCGTAAACTCCACGTTCGTTCAAATCGAATTGTGTACCCCAGGAAATAAGTTCGCGTATTCTGTCTGGCGCCTCTGCAACCACCATGCGAACCACTGCTTCGTCGCAGAGTCCGTCGCCGGCCACCAATGTATCGCTGATATGCTTCTCGAATGAATCACTGGCCGAAATAACAGCAGCGATTCCCCCTTGCGCATATTTTGTATTCGACTCATCGCGATCTGATTTGGTAATGATGAGCACCTTTCCACGATCTGCAACTTTAAGAGCATAGCTTAAGCCGGCAATTCCGGAACCAATCACAAGAAAATCAGCCTTTTTCCATTCCATAATCCAACAAGCCGTTGCAATGCTAAAATTAATGCGAAATGAATATATATTTGTTTTTTATTTTAAATCAAATGCGCAATCATATCCTTCTTGCCATTCTAGTTCTTGGAAATATTGGAATAACTTCTGCACAGGTTTTTTTATTCACCGATAATTTTGATTTGCCGGCCGGAGGCGAAACGCAGAACAATGCAGGACAAAACTGGTTGTTGAATCAGAATAGTACAGGCGTAAATGGATGGTTCATTGAAACAACGTTCGGTAATACATGCGGAACAGAGAATTCGCTGTTTGTTGCCGAGGACGACGGCTTTATTTTTGATCAGAGTTACAATACATCCTTTGCATCTGAGTCCTGGGCCATATCTCCGATAATAAGCACAATTGGGTTCAGCAACCTAGATTTTAGTTTTGATTGGCTTGGAATTGGAGAAGGGAGCTTTACATTGTATGATTACGGGCGGTTAATGCTTAGCAACAACGGAGGTTTGACCTGGAATGAATATAGTTTTGATTTCACAAACAATTCCGTTTGCGAAAATTTTGTAATTGAACTTGGTGCTGAATACGAAAACATTCCGGAGTTCAGATTTGCCTTTAAATGGCGAAACGATGGAAGCATCGGTACTTTTCCGGGATTCAACATCGATAACATTTCGATTTATTCTGAACCAATCACCATTCTGCCCATCGATGGACAGGTTTTTTGTGGTGGAGGGAATTTCGAAATCAATACAGTGTTAACCGGCTCCTATGAACCCGGCAACACATTCACGGTTTTGCTGTCTGATCAGTTTGGTAATTTTACTTCAGCTACCGAAATAGGCTTTTCATCGGGCATCAGTTTAAGCAGCATCACATTTAACCTGCCCGATAATCTAATTGCTTCGGGATCGTATTTTATTCGCGTTACGTCATCAACTCCTGCCTATCAAAGTGCCGCAGTTGGACCGCTTACCATTCAGACTCCTGTTTTTGATTTGTTAACTTCGGGCGGAAGCACCAACCTATGCAATGGGCCGGTAATCGTTTCGACGGCAATTAGCATTTTGGAGCTCCAATGGTCTACGGGCGCCGTATTGGTTCCCCAAATTAGCGTGAGCACTCCGAGTCTGGTTTATGCCAATGGCCGGAATGCTATCGGATGCCTTGCTATATCAGACACGGTTGATGTAATTGAAACGACACCGATTGTGTTAACTACTACACCCGAAGCACCGATTCAATTTTGCGGCATACCCATTACGGTAACTGTTGGGCCCGGTTTCGACCAATTCAACTGGTCCGATGGAAGTAGTTCGAATAACATTTTAGTGGATGAAATGCCGATATCGTCAATATCTTTAGTGGCCACAGATACCAATGGATGTGTTCTCGACCCCTACATCTTAGATGTCGACTTTGTTTCAGACATTAACATTCCCATTAGTCCTGAAAACCCTGCTATTTGCGGAGGGAATCCAGTAGTTCTTGATGCGGCTTCGGGATTTCAGAATTATGTTTGGTCGAATGGAACCACCGGCGCTACGAACGAAATTAGTTTTGAGGGCTTTTATTACGTCGTTGCTGTTGATCCGAGTGGGTGTTTCGCCAATTCCGACACTATTGAGGTAACGCAAGGGCAATACCCTATTGCAAATTTTACATATGCACAAAGTCCTGGTTCGTATACAATAACATTTGACAACACAACACAAAATGGTGTTGATTTTGAATGGATTATCGATACTTTAGGTAGTCAAAATGAAGAGAGTCCTGTTTTTTCTTTCCCCGAAAACGGGCCTTATTCTGTAACCTTGGTGGCAAGCAATGGATGCGGCGTCGATTCGATTACGAAATTGGTTTTTGTATCTTTTGTGGGAATTGAGGATTTAAACAATGGTTCACAGCTTATCATTGGTCCAAATCCTGTGGCTGAACAATTGGTTCTCTACAATCGGAGCGAAACATTCGCCATCAAATCGTTGTCTATATACGATTTACAGGGAAAGATTCTACTTTCGGTTGAAAATAGTGTGCCGGTAGATGGAATGGTGACTCTTAATTTAGAATCTTTACAAAGTGGCCTGTATTTGTTGGAGGTACAGACAGATAGAGGGGTTTACAATACGAGGTTCATTAAAAAATAGCCTAAGTCGCTTTTCTTTTTGCTAATTATATTTGCATTTAAGGTTATTATTTCTACTTTTGAGTGTCCAATCGTTTGGATAATGCCATGTATTCTGCTTTTTGGGTAGATATGCAGAATACGGTTGGTGGTTTGTGAATGCTGCGGGGCTCAATAGGGTCCCGCAGCATTTTTTATTTCCGTAACTTTTACTTTCACAATTGCGTAAGGAAATCGAATCTGGAAATCGATGCTGCACACATACCTCAGACTGCTTATTCTGACGCTGGTTATTGCCACAAAGGCAAAGGCTCAGCTTGCATGCGGTTATCAATTCGCTCAAAGAACCGATTTTGCTTACCAGCATCTTCCTGAAGAATCGCCAACACTCGAACTGGTTTCGGGTGGTTTAGAACCCGGTATTTCGGATACGCTATCGCCCAGCGATGAAGAGTTTTTCGAAAACCAATCCATCGGATTCAATTTTACCTTCAACGGAAATACCTATTCTTCAATCGGAATAGCTTCGAACGGATATGTTTGGTTCGGAAACGAAAGTCCTTTCCGCTTATCGGGAATCGTTTATCCGTACACGAACATTCTACAATCCGACTATCCATTTGATGGCGTTATTTCTGCACTAAATGCCGACCTTGAAGGCCGCTGGTCGGGCGAAAATGCGAGTATTCGAACACGCATAAATGGTGTTGCCCCCAACCGTACATTCACTATAGAATGGCGGAACTTTAAAATTCAGGGCGATGCAGAAGCTGTTGGATTTTGTGGCGAATTGCGCAACCGCTTCGACTTTCAAATCAAACTCCTCGAACAAAATTCCGAAATACAGATTTCTTACAACACAAGTCCGTATTGTTTCCAAGGATTTGAAGCGTTTTTTCAGATTGGATTGCGTGGTAGCTCTTCTGCCGATGTGCATACAAGGCAAGTAAATCCGGGTAGCTCGGCCTGGCTTAGTTCGCAGCTCGGTTTCAGTCCTTCTACGGCCGTAATGCGTTCATCGGCACCGGTTACACTGCCCACAGCAAATCTCAGTTATACCTTCAAAGCCGGACTTGCCGATTCGCTCGTTTGGTTAGGTATAAATTCAAATTGGTTCGATCCCCAAAACTGGAGTGGAAGTACTACTCCCGGTCGATGCAACGCAGTCGTCATACCCTCTGGATTAAACAATTATCCGATTCTAACAGGTACACAGGCCGCTTCGTGCGGCAATTTAACCATAGCTTATGGAGCTGCGCTGGAATGCTCCAGCCAGTTTAGTGCGCACCTTACGGTTTTTGGCAATCTCCATAACGATGGTGTACTTTCGAATTCTGCCGCTTCATTTATATCGCTTGCCGGAAATAGTGCTCAAAACGAAATTTCGGGTTCAGGGATATTTGCATCAGCGGATTTGTTTCTCACAGCAGGGTCGACATTTACGATCGGGAACGATCTGGTTATACGAAGCATCAATATTAACGCGGCGAGTGCGCTTCGCCTCAATACCCACGTTCTGGATGTATTCTCATTTCAGCAGACCGGAGTTATTGATCAGCAAACCGGCATCCTCATTCTGGAAGGCCATCCACAACATATTCAGTTAAACGACAGCACATTTATCGCTTCTGAGGGTACAACATTCTTTGGGAATGGTGAACTATGGAACATGCCCGGAAATCAATTGGTTCCATCACTCAATTACCATAACCTCTGGATTCGCACCAACAAAGATTTTAGCGTTCAACTAGGCGATAATGGAGAATTTTCATGCCACAACCTGGCGTTTTACAATCCCGGAGAAAGAGGTGGTATTGCCGAAACTGCAGCAAATTTAGTTGTGTCGGGCGTTATATCGCTGGGTGCCGATAGTTTGCCCGGAACGGTATTTATTATTAACCACAATATTCACCAAACCGACGGAAATAGTCCGTTCGAAACGGGCGCAAGCGACGCCTTGATTATTCGCCATGCATCGAACGTTCAGCGTGCCATTACAGGAAGCGGAACGCGCACATTTGATGGAACTGTTGCCTATCAAAGCGACCAAACGCAAGCAGTTGTTAAAGGCGATTACCGTAATCTATCCATTCAAGGCCAAGGTGATCGATTTAACACCGGAAAACTTACTGTTAAAGGTATAATGAGGCTTGAAGCGGGTACATTTCAAACCGGCGATAGTCTTGTGTTAAAATCGGATGAAAATGGTACAGCTTTAATTTCGGGTGTTGGTGCAGGTGCTTTGCAAGGAAAAGCTTCATTGCAGCGGTATATTCATGGCGAAGAGATTCAACATGTTAGTATAAGTTCGCCAATCAACGCTATAAATTGGGCCGAAAATGAAGCTTTAACAGAAAGTTTGGAAGCCAATCCTTATTTCTGGAGTTTCGATGGGTTGCCAACAATAAATGGCTTCGCTTCGGCCTGGCACATTCGACAGCAGCAGGAATTGGTTTTTGAAGCCATGAAAGCGTACCGCAGCTACGTACAAGGCGGGACCACACTCGAATTCTTCGGAAATTTCAACTTCGGAAATTTCTTCCTGCCTTTGCCTTACACAGCGAACACCACAGAATCGGTATGGAGCAATGCCGGAAATCCCTATCCATCCCCCCTCGATTGGAATAAGGTATATTCTGCCCAGTCTGAGCATATTTTACCGGGAATATTAAAAGTGGCTTCCAATCCCCAATTTAATGGCTCATACGCGGCTTGGCTTGTAACGGGCAACAATGAAGGAATTGGAATCAACGGAGCTAAGCCTTGGATTTCTTCTGCAGAGGGCTTTTTTGTTCAGAGCAATGCAAACGATACCCTACGCTTAAATAATGCACACAGAGCAGAGATTGTTTCAATAGACACAGCCAGTCGCTCCTGCTCATTGCCCTTAATAACGCTTAAAATGCAACAGGGCAATACACAGGACGAACTAGCAGTTTACTTTCATCCGAATGGCAACAACACGGAGTTTAATGAAATACGCGATTTACAGAAAGCGGCGCCAATGGCAATGCAATCGTACTGGTATTCGGTAAAAGGGAATAAAACATTGGGCATTCAAAGCCGCGATCAAAGCAATCCAAACGATACAATTCCATTAAGTATTTCTGTTTCGCAAAGCGGCAATGTTTATATCTCGCTGAAAGAAGCGCTCAACATGCCGGCTACTGCGAAGCTGATTCTCGAAGACAGGGCAACGAACAGTAGCTATAACTTAAAACTTAATCCATCGGTTTCGTTTACACTGAGCGAAGGGCTGCATGAGGGCCGTTTCTACCTACACTATGCGAAAGGCATTTTGATTTCTACCGCAAACGCGGGTTGCGACGGGCAAAGCGGTTCGATTGCACTATTAAACGAAGGCTCACAGAACTGGAATGCCTCTGTTTTTCAAGGCAATGTTGAGATTAGTAATTTGGGGAATGTAAATAACGAAGCAACGCTCAGCAATCTTACTCCAGGGCAATACCGCATAGAATTTGCGCAGGGGATTCTATTGGTTGAAGAACTAGTGAATATCGAGCAAGGCGATCAGATATTGGCAAGCATAGTTCCGGTTTCAGAAACCATTCTGCCTCTAAATCAGCCGGCCATACTGAAATGCAATGCCAATGAGGCAGAATTTATCAGCTGGAGTATGGGCGATGGAGCATTCTTGCAGGGATTGGATAGTATTGGTTATGTATACCAAGAGCCCGGCGACTATGCTGTGCTTCTTTCGCTTGCCCGTGGTTTGTGCAACGATACCGCATCCCTCATAATTCATGTAACAAATCCTACCGGTCTTGAGAGTACTGCAATTCGCGCAGAAGAAATTCAAGTATACCCGAATCCGGCCAGTGAGTTCACCCGAATTTCATTGGAAGTGCTCGGTTCGAAGGAAGATTTGACACTACACATTGTGGATCGCAGCGGGAAAGTAGTTCGGGAAATATCGGTTGAAAAAGGATCTTCGGAAGTCAATATTCCGCTTAATAACGTCACATCGGGCCGATACGAAATTATCTTGAGCGGAAAAACCATCCGAAAATCAGGAAGTTTGCAAGTGGTTAAAAAGTAGGCTACAACAAGAGCGCATAGCATCGTTTATTCTAACGGCAAACGCCCCCTTTGCTGATACTATTTATGTCTTAAGCCTACTCCTGAGGCAATTTTCACGTTGCATTACTTCGATTTATCCCGTAGGTTTGCATTTCTAAGACTCATTGCCAACATGCCGTTCTATCACGCACTCGGACAAATCCCCAACAAGCGACACACCGTTTTTGAAAAGCCTACAGGTGGTTTGTACTACGAGCAATTGTTTGGCACAGTGGGCTTCGATGGCATGTCGTCGCTGCTCTACCATGTGCACCGACCTACAATGGTAAAACAGGTGCTCGAATCGATCGATTTACAGCCCAAAATCGCAGTTGCCAAAAACATGCTTGCACGCAGGCTCAAAGGATTTCAGGTTGCTCCTTCGGGCGATTTCCTCGAAAGCCGAAAAGCACTTTTTATAAATAAAGATGTGTGCATTTCTGTGGCGGCTCCGCAAAACTCCATGCGCGATTATTTTTACAAAAATGCCGACGCCGATGAAGTGATTTTCATCCACAAAGGAAGCGGCACGTTGCGTACGTTGCTTGGTAACATCACATTTTCGTATGGCGATTACCTGGTAATTCCACGCGGGATGATTTACCAGTTTGAATTTGATTCGACCGAAAATCGCTTGCTGGTAATTGAATCCTACAGTCCAGTGTATACACCTAAACGTTACCGCAACTGGTTTGGACAAATGCTCGAGCATTCGCCATACTGCGAACGCGATATACGCAGGCCACAGCAGCTCGAAACGCACGATGAACTAGGCGACTTCCTCATCAAAGTTAAAAAGGAGCAGACGTTGCATCAGTATATTTATGCAAGCCATCCATTTGATGTAGTTGGCTGGGATGGATATAACTTTCCGTATGCCTTTTCGATTCACAATTTCGAACCCATCACGGGCCGCATTCACATGCCGCCGCCGATTCATCAAACCTTTGAGGCTTCCGGATTTGTGATTTGCTCGTTTTGTCCGCGTTTGTACGATTACCATCCAAAGTCAATTCCGTCGCCCTACAACCACAGCAATATCGATTCAGATGAAGTGCTTTATTACGTAGACGGCGATTTCATGAGCCGCAACGACATTTCGCCCGGGCAGTTTACATTGCATCCGGCCGGTATTCCGCATGGGCCGCATCCCGGTGCTTACGAGCGTTCCATCGGGCAAAAAGAAACGCTCGAGCTTGCCGTGATGATCGACACCTTTAAGCCACTGCAAATAACCGAAGATGCTTTGAACATCGACGATGGAATTTACTGGAATTCCTGGATGGAAAAGCACTAATTATTTTACCCGAATCAACCAATCCCATGGAAACTGCTACACATCCAAGCACACAGAGCAATACAAATCCGCAAGAAGATTTTCTGCCCTTACTTGGCACCGATTATGTTGAATTTTATGTAGGCAATGCCAAGCAGGCGGCCTATTACTACCAGAGCGCATGGGGCTACGAGCTGGTGGCCTATGCAGGACCTGAAACTGGCGTTAAAGACCGCGTTTCGTATGTTTTGCAGCAGGGGAAAATCAGACTTATTCTAACGGCTTCGCTGTTTCCCGATGGATTTATTTCGGACCATGTGAAGAAACACGGCGATGGGGTTCGCGTGCTTGCTCTTTGGGTTGATGATGCCGCAAAGGCACTCGAAGAAACAAGCAAGCGCGGAGCTAAAGTTCATGAAGGCTTGCAGGTAAAATCCGACGAATTCGGGGAGGTGCGCACCGCATCCATTCACACCTATGGCGATACTATCCACACCTTTGTAGAGCGTAAAAATTACCGGGGCGTATTTATGCCGGGGTATCAGGCAGCACAGTCGAAAGTGCCGGTTAAATCGGTCGGACTTAAGTTCGTTGACCATTGTGTGGGAAACGTGGGTTGGGGCGAAATGAATACCTGGGTAAAATTCTATGAAGACGTACTTGGTTTTCGCGTAATCATTTCGTTCGACGACCAAGATATTTCGACCGAATACTCGGCGCTGATGTCGAAAGTGGTTGCCAACGGAAACGAGTTTGTGAAATTTCCGATCAACGAACCGGCCAAAGGGAAGAAGCGTTCGCAGATTGAAGAATACCTTGATTTTTACCACGGCTCAGGAGTTCAGCATATTGCGGTTGCAACCGATAACATCATGGAAACGGTGGCCGAACTTCGCAGCAGAGGAGTCGATTTCCTCGAAGTGCCCGGAACCTATTACGACGATTTGGAAGCGCGTGTTGGGAAGATAGAAGAGGATATGGACGAACTGCGCAAATTGAATATTCTCGTAGACCGCGACGATGAGGGTTACCTTTTGCAACTTTTTACCCGACCTGTAGAAGATCGTCCTACCTTGTTTTACGAGATCATTCAGCGTCGCGGCGCACGCGCATTCGGGAAGGGAAATTTCAAGGCGCTTTTTGAGGCTATTGAGCGCGAGCAGGAACGCAGAGGAACATTGTAAACCTATATTTCGATGAAGAAATTTTTGTTGCCACTTTTAATCGTATTGGGATTTGTTGCTGGACTGAGTTCCTGTTCATCGAAAACCGAAATATCGGCTGTTGCATATAACGATAGTCTTGTTGTACAGCAGATTGCCGTAGTAGATGCAACAGCCCGTCTGCAGGAGGTGCTTGAAACATATGTGAAAGGCGATATGCAAACCATGCTTGGCCGCATGCAAGGCCAGATTAATCTCTCGCTTGCAAAATCAGAAGCGATGGGTTCCTATAACAATGATGCTTCATTCAAAGATGCCACGCTTACCTTCATTCGCACATATCAGGAACTGGCGCAGGATGAGTATCGGCGAGCTGTACAGCTACTTTCGAAACCCGACAGTCTTTATTCTCCCTCCGACGATGCACAAGTCGAAAAAATATATGCAGAAATAAATATGGTCACGAAGGAAGCAGCTGATGATTACGAAAAAGCTCAACAGACTTTTGCATTAAAATATGAATATAAACCAAAGGCCAAGAATAAAAAATGAGCATCGAACATTTGTTTTACCCAATAGGCCGTTTTTCGAACAAAGAAACGTATAGCGACGAAGAAACCGTTTTGCATTGCGAGCAGATTCGGCATTTGCCCTCTGAGTTGCGTGAAGTTGTTTACAATTTGCCTGAAGGC
>CANMGM010000008.1 GCA_947497195.1 Bacteroidota bacterium | reverse complement strand
CCAGGTCGAAATATGGTGATTTGTCTCCTTCCGGCTTGGGTTGTGTAACAAGGATTGTTTTCACCCGCTGCTCTCTTCCTGCTGATCCCTGCTGCTCTTCTGTCTGCAAATTTTTTTCAGAACTCATCGTATGCTTCATTAAATGAATGCTTTCGCGATTTTTAAAATCAGGAAAACAGGTATTGCTTCCAACGCGCAAAAGTACAAAATCAAATGAAATTTCGATAGTGTTTTGCTGCGTAAACCTGAAAGGGCTCCAATGGCCAAGCTAATTAGGTAAAATAAGCTAAAAAAAGCACTTCCCGCAATTACAAAATAGACTGTCCATTCGGCGGGAGAAATTTTAATAGCAAGACATATTGGAATCAATAGCAATGCAAGGAGGCAGTTCATTACGAGGATGCCATGTCGGTAATTCGTACTTTCTTCGATGCAGTTGAATAAATACCCGAAGATGCTCACCAATGAGATTTTACCGGCCAAAAGACCGCCACTCAGAATGAGAAGTCTCCAATACAATGGAATGGAGTTAAGGGTCTCGATGTTAATCTGCCCGAATTTCAAGACTTGGTAGACAAAGACGGTGAACAGAAAAATATACACTACGTGCATCAGCCGCATGGCCTTGCGCATCACGGCGTTTTCGTCGGACTGGATTTTTCGGATGCCATCCAATCGGAAAACAGCCGTAACAATTTGCAGGAGGCTTCTCGGAAAGGCTAGGTTAATTAATGCTATGCAGAAGAAAAACAACAACAGAAGTGGTAAAATCCAACTATCGGCATCGGCAAGGCGCGATTTGGGAACAAGAGGTGAATTAAATTCTGTGTAAAAAAAATTAGGCAAAGCGGGCGCTTCTGTTTCCGTTTTTTTTTCGGTCGAAGGCTTTTTAATGGAATTTTCGAAACGCGCAACCGTATCGGTTTTTAGCGAGTCAACACCTGTCGAATCGCGATTGTCGCTAAGGCTGTCGGCTTGTTGTTTCCACGCTTCCATCGAAGGCAAAAATACGGATTCCATTAACCGAAGCATTTTCGATTAAGGCCTTGTGCAAGGGATCTTTCAACAGGTTACGAACGATTGGCGATATTCACATAATCGCGCTTTACTGCGCCGGTATAAATCTGTCGTGGACGCGCAATAGGTTCTTTGTTCCCAATCATTTCTTTCCACTGGGCAATCCAACCAGGTAAACGACCCAATGCGAACATTACGGTGAACATATCGGTTGGGATTCCCATGGCCTTGTAAATGATGCCTGAATAAAAGTCGACGTTTGGATACAGTTTGCGTTCAACAAAATACGGATCGCTCAATGCGGCCTCTTCCAATTGTTTGGCGATGTCGAGCAGTGGATCGTTGATGCCCAATTTGTTCAACATCTGATCGCAGGCGTTTTTAATGATGGATGCGCGCGGATCGAAATTTTTGTATACCCGATGGCCAAAGCCCATCAGGCGGAAAGGATCGTTTTTATCTTTTGCCTTGTCGATAAATTTACGCACGCTGCCACCATCGTTGCGAATGGCTTCCAGCATTTCAATCACTGCCTGATTGGCGCCACCGTGTAAAGGCCCCCACAAGGCACAAATACCTGCCGAAATGGACGCATACAGATTGGCCTGCGATGAACCAACCATCCGCACAGTAGAGGTTGAACAGTTTTGTTCGTGGTCTGCATGCAAAATCAGGAGTTTGTCGAGTGCGTTTACAATAACCGGATCAACATCATAATCTTCGGTAGGCATGGCAAACATCATGTGCATGAAGTTCTCTACGTAATTCAGCGAATTGCGCGGATAAATGACTGGGTGTCCAACCGAGTTCTTGTATGCCCATGCTGCGATTGTGCTAAATTTTGCAAGCAAGCGAACAATGGTCAAGTCGATGGCCTCTTCTCCACGGTTTGGATTCAGCGATTCGGGGTAAAATGTAGACAAAGAGCAGGTTATCGAAGCCACAACACCCATCGGATGTGCTTTTGCGGGATACGCCTCATAAAAGCGTTTCATGTCTTCGTGAATCAGCGTGTGGCGCGTAATCGAATTAGAGAACTTGTCGAGTTGAGCTATTGTTGGCAATTCGCCGTAAATGAGCAAATAGGCAACTTCGATGAATGTTGATTTTTCGGCCAGTTGTTCAATCGGATAGCCGCGGTAACGCAAAATGCCGGTTTCGCCATCAAGAAAAGTAATGTTACTTGTAGTGGCTCCGGTGTTTTTGTAACCTGTATCGAGTGTTACAAGTTCTGTTTGTTGCCGCAATGCATCGATGTTGATGGCCCGTTCGTTTTCCGTTCCTGTAACTATCGGAAGATCATATGATTTGCCATCAAAATTTAATTGAGCCGAGTGTGCCATTTCTGAAAATTATGTGTTGCTAAAGTACAATAGAAGGTTCATTTCTTAAGTACAGACGAGGATTAATTTTGTTTATGTACTGAAAAAAAATTGGTGTCATGCAATCTCTATTTTTGCATTATGAATTCATCCGCCCCGATTTTTTTTAATACAGCGCGAACTGCTCTTGTTTTGACCCTTTTGGTGATACTCGCCGGCAGTGTTGTGCGCGTTACCCAGTCGGGAATGGGTTGCCCCGATTGGCCCCGCTGCTTTGGGTACTACATTCCGCCAACACAGGAAGCAGAAGTTCGTTTTCATCCCGGTCAGCATTATAAAAAAGGAATGATGGTCATTGAGCGCGATACACTGTGGCGTGCAACTGCAGATTTTTCTGCCGCAACGAAATTCAATACTGCCGATTGGGAAAAATACCCTAAGCACGATTATGCTTCATTTGTAGTGTATCAGACTTGGGTAGAGTACATTAACCGTTTGCTCGGCGCATTGCTTGGGTTGGTAATACTTGCGTTGGTCGCCTTTTCTTTTCGGTTTCGCAAAACCAAACCCATGTTGATTGCATACAGTCTTGCCTTGCTCTTCCTAACCGGATTTCAGGCTTGGCTAGGGAAGCTGGTTGTGGACGGAAACCTTATTCCGCAGTCGATTAGCATACACATGCTGGCGGCCTTGGTTATTTTATGGGTTTTGATGCTGGTTCTTTCTGGAAAAGAAAGTGATTCGCCGCGAATTGGCAACAAACTTCTTTCTGCCTTAGCCCTGATTCTGGTTGGTCTTACAACGCTGCAAATTCTAATAGGAACTCAGGTTCGTGAAGAAATTGATGAAATAGCCGAAATAACCGGCTATCTGGATAGGTCATCATGGATCGACTCGCTTTCATCGATTTTTACCTTACACAAACTGTTTTCATTGACTGTTGCGGCAGTTAGTATAATCATTTACACCCAGCGAAAACAAATTCCGGAGGCGTGGTTTAATAAATCTGCAAATGCAATCGGATATGTGCTGCTTGCAGAAGTCGGTTTAGGACTTTTAATGGCCTATGGAGAGGTGCCTCGTTTCGCGCAAAGCCTGCATCTTCTTTTTTCTACCATTTTGTTTTGTTTGGCCGCACGGATATTCCTTGGAACCAGAGCAGGTGTTACTTCCAGTTGAGCGTTTGGATGAGGTGTTCTACATCCTTTGCAAGAAAGTCGATAACAGGCGCCAGTGAATCGGCATTAGGCGATGCATTGAAATAAAGCGAACCCCGAATAAAATGCCGGCTGCTGTCTGTTAAGTGAAATTGAATGGCTGATGCCGCATTTCCGCTAACCGAATACAGTGTTCCAAACACCCGTTTATTTGGAAACTCGATAAACTGTTCGGCAATATCGTTGGCCTTCACGGTGTGTTTGTAGGTTAACGTTCGTGAATCTTCAAGAATTTGTTCAAGATTATTGTTAACAGGCGAATAACTTAAATGCAAGCTTGCGTTAAACTGTGGGAAATAAATATCCGGCCAGCATTTACTGCGGTAATCGCCCCGATACATGATGCGGCTGTAAATGGGGTGCTCAAACGTAAACGGACAGGAGTCTATATACGAAACATATGCATGTTTTGGAAAGGCAATTCGGTAATATCCCTTTGGACGAGGAATATCGGATGATTCGTTCGTTCCACATGCCGAAAAAACGGATAAAAAAATGCCGCACAACAGGAAATTCTTCATGCCGCAAAGTACAAAACCTGAGGATTCCGTATTTTTAAAAATGAGAATCTACCCCGTAATCATCTGAGGACTGAGCAAAGTTGTTGTGTTCATCGCGTCGCCCACTGAGGATAGTAAGTGTATCGGCCACAATTTCTACTGAATAACGCTTTATTTTGTCTTTGTCTTCCCAGGAACGAGAACGCAATTTTCCTTCAAGGTAAACCGTAGCGCCTTTTTTGACAATTTTCTCGGCCACTTCGGCTAAACCTCGCCAAAGCACCACATTGTGCCATTCGGTTTGCTCTTGTCTAGCACCGTCTTTTTTGTAGATTTCTGTAGTTGCCAAGGGAAAGTTCGCAACGCGCACTCCATTATCAAGAACCTTAACCTCAGGGTCTTTCCCTACGTTTCCAATTAAAATTACTTTATTTACGCCAGCCATTTATTTTACAATTAACTAATAATATAATAGAAGCAAAATTAGTTATTATGCCCTCTTTGGCAAATTATTGTCGAAAAAAAATTCGTTGAGCACATAAAATAAAAAAACAACACCTTTCAACACAAGCGCCCAAGCCGCTTTATATCAATATATAATGCCACTGCAAACGGTAAAAAAGTTCGAAAGGAACAGAAATTACTATGGAAACGAATTTCCGGCACAATTATTCTGCAGCGGGTCTGCCTGTGCCTAATTTTTTTCGAACCGTTCTATACGCAAGCCTACTTCCATTATGGCCGGTAGATTCTCCATTTGCATGGCCTGAATTACCGAAAATTCGTAGTGGCCTTTCATCGGGAAATGTAAGTTCTGCTTGAATCGAATCTGATGATCCCAAATATCGCCGAGGCCCGAACCGCCCCATTTACCATCCGGATTTTGGAGCATAAGCTCAACGGTGTCGCGCGCCATTTGACCATTCGGAAATTTGGTATTTAAAAACACGTATAGGTTGCTAAAGGGATACGCTTCGGCATGCCGGATGTTCATGTAAAAGTTGAAGGCGGTAAGTGTATCGTCGATATCCACTCCAAAAACGACAGGCTTATTTGCATTCCAGATGGAATTTTCGATGGCTTGGTTGTCTTCGAAAATGCGCGTCGAATCGCAGGCGGTAAAAAACCACATACCCATTAACCCGAAAAGTACAGCTATTTTACTGCGCATTGCGGTTACGGTTTTGATTTGGAGGCGGCGCCTGACGGTTACGGTTAGGGTTTGAGTTAGAATTTGGGTTAGGGTTCGGACGGTTTTGTCCTTCGGGAGCTGCCGCTGCGCGATTGCGGTTATCGGGCTTCCGTTTTTTCTTCTTGTTGCGCGATTTGTCGAAGCGGGTAAGACTATCCTGCCCAACAACATTTTCGTAATCGGGTGTTTTTTCAACGCGCACAACCTCCTTCTCACTCAGCAAGGCATCGGGTTTTTGCCCCGATTTATTGAGGTCAATAATCTCCTTTACACGCGCTACCGGAACGGCAATAAAATTTCCCGGATCGTCGGCATAGGCGTAATACAATATTCGGCGAAAGATGTCGGTCTTTTGGTGAAAAGCACCGCCTTTGATAGTTTCGAGGCGCACGTTCGTTTCGGGAAACTCTTTCAATGCGTCGATGTATGAATCGAGTTCGTAGTTGAGGCAGCATTTTAATTTGCCGCACTGCCCTGCAAGTTTCTGTGGGTTAAGCGACAATTGCTGGTACCGTGCCGCTGAGGTGTTAACCGACCGAAAATCCCTTAACCAAGTTGAACAACACAATTCGCGTCCGCAGGAGCCAATACCGCCAACACGGGCGCTTTCCTGGCGCGATCCAATTTGCTTCATTTCGATGCGTACCCTGAACTCATCGGCCAAATGCCGAATCAACTCACGAAAATCAACGCGATCGTCGGCTGTGTAGTAAAAAATTGCCTTGGCCCCATCGCCCTGAAATTCAACATCACTGATTTTCATGTTGAGCTTAAGCTCGGTAGCAATGGCTCGTGCCCGAAGCATCGTTGGCGTTTCGCGGTCAACGGCCTGTTGCCATTTTTCGATATCGGTTGGTTTTGCCTTTCGGTAAATTGTTTTAAGCTGGTGTTCGTTTATGTTCCCTAGCTTTTTCATTTGCAGACGCACCAATTCACCGGTCATCGAAACCATGCCCAAATCGTGACCAGGACTGGCATCAACTGCCACAGCATCGCCAACTGCCAATCCAGTATTTTCGCCCACTTTGTAAAACTCTTTGCGGGAATTTTTAAAGCGCACTTCGACGATGGAATTCGATGCCATTCCCGAGGGCTGCTGCATGTTGGCAAGCCAATCGAACACAGGCAATTTCGTACATCCTCCGGCACCACACGCCCCATTATTTTTACATCCGGCAGGCAAACCGCCTCGTCCGGAAGAGCAACTGCTACAAGCCATTCTAAAGAATTCTATATGATAAACGGGAATATCCCGACTCGACAAAGCTACATAAATTCTCGGGTTTACCGAATGGCATCAGGCCGTGGTGCGGGCAAATTTCTCTTTCCGAAACACATCCGAAATTAACAGGCTTGCGTCGAAAAAAATGATTTTGCCGTTCCCGTTTCGTTCAATGTGTAAAAGCGCATCGTTTACAAACGTGGTAATGGTTTCATAATTTCCAGGATGAAAAAACCGCGCGAACTTATCGAGGAACGCACTCTCCGTATCGGTTAATCGGTTTAAGGTAGCCTGATGATTTTTCAGCATCGTTTGGCGGATCATAAACAGGCTGTAGGTTAAAAAGCCCTTTTGCCATTCACGTCCCAATTTGTGAAATTGGTCGGTAAGCGAAATCAAATCACTGATGTTGTATGTATAACAGGCCAGCATCCAGGAGCGGAAAAGGTTCAGCTGTTCGTCCGACTCGTCCTGATTCTCAACAAGCCAGCGCGCAACAGAGGCGTTTCCCTCGGCTATTTCTGCGGCTTTTTGACATTTTTCGATTGCCGCACCGCTAAGCGAATGAACAATCTGAGCGCACTCTTCGACGCTGTAGCGCTCTATTTTCTGCATTTGTGCACGCGACAAAATCGTGGCCAGCAAATCCTGTGGGCGTTCCGAAACAAGCACAATCAACGTTCTGTCGCTTGGTTCTTCAAGGGTTTTCAGCAAACGGTTTGCGGCCTGCACATTCATCAGTTCGGGAAGCCAGATGATGAAGATCTTAAAACCTTCTTCAACCGCCACCAATCCAATCTGGCGGATGATTTCGTTGGCTTCATCGGCATAAATCGATGGAACTTTATTTCCGGCATCGATCCAATCTGACCAGTTTTCGAGACTTAGATACGGGTTTTGTAGGAATGCTTCACGAAATTCTGTAATATATTCTGCCGATAGTCCTTTGCTCTTGCTGTCTTCCTTAATTGCCGGGAAGGTAAAATGTACGTCCGGATGAACAAGCTTGTTCATTTTTATGCAGGATGAGCAGGTGCCACAAGAATCTTCTGCAGTTTTGTTTTCGCAACGCAAGTAGCGTGCGTATGCAATTGCTAGTGCCAGCGCTCCGCATCCTTCAGGGCCGGCAAAAAGCTGGGTGTGCGCAATTCGTCCTTCGAGCGCATTGGCAATAAGCTTTTTTTTCAGTGCAGAATGTCCGGTAACCTTCGAAAACAGCATGCATCAAAGCTAATCAAAAACTCAACAGCCGAAATGTACCTGTGGCATATTGGTGAATTATTCCGAAATTCGCCCCGTGGAACAAATTCAGGAAAAGGGCTTTCGACGCTTGCTGCAAAAATTAAGGTTCAAGTATCGTTTGGTTGTAATGAACGACGAAACCTACGAAGAGCGCTATTCGCTGAAGCTCTCACAGCTGAATTTGTTTACGGCCCTTGGAATTTTAGTAATTGCGCTCATCTTGATTACAACCTGGGTTATTGCCTTTACGCCCTTGAAAGAATACATTCCGGGCTATTCAAATGATGTTTCGATGCGAAGAACCATAATTCAGCTTGCCGAGAAAGTAGATTCGCTCGAAAAAGATGCATCCGGCAAAAAGTTGTTGCTCGAAAACATTCGCCAGATTATCGATGGAGGCGTTCGGCGCGATTCGATAAAACCGCGTGGTGGCGAAAAGCCCCAAACGCAGGCAGCAAAGCTCAACCCCAGCAGCGAAGAAGCTAAATTCAGGCAGGATGTTGAACAACAGGATCGCTACGACATCAACGAACGTTTTGCCACATCGCGCTTGAGTGAGATAAGCAACTATTATTTCTTCACCCCGCTGAAAGGCCGCTTGACAACCGTTTTCAATCCTGCACAACGGCATTACGGACTCGACATTGTCGCTCCGCGCAACGAATCGGTAAAGGCCACGCTCGATGGAACGGTAATCTTTGCCGGATGGACATCCGAGTCGGGTCACGTAATTCACATTCAACATGCCAACAACCTTGTTTCGGTATATGAGCACAATGCCGTATTGTTAAAGAAGGAAGGACAAAGTGTAAAAGCCGGCGAGGCGATTGCGATAACGGGCAATTCGGGCGAGCTCACTACCGCACCTCATTTGCATTTCGAACTTTGGTACGACGGCAAACCCATTGATCCGCGCGACTTCATGGTGTTTTAAAAAATCGAAATAAAAATCGGAGGTATTTATACCTTTGAAACCAAACTATGGGACTCAAATCAATACTTGCAAAACCTCTCGCAGCGTTGGTTGCGGCCAATGTGCGTAAGTGGAGTTTGAATCCGGTTGCAACCCAGGAAAAGGTTTTCCGGAAGTTGATTGATTCGGCCCGGGCAACACAGTTTGGAAAGGAGCACCAGTTTGATCAGATTGCTTCCTACGAGGAGTTTAAAAAACGTGTTCCGGTTCGCGATTACGAAGGCTTTCGTTCGTATATAGAAACAATTAAGAACGGTGCATCTGATGTGCTTTGGCCCGGCAAACCAATTTATTTTTGCAAAACATCGGGGACAACATCGGGGACCAAATACATTCCGATTACCAGCGACTCGATTCACAACCACATCAGCTCAGCAAGAAATGCACTGCTCATGTACATATATGCGAGTGGCAATGCTAAGTTTTTGGATGGCAATCTTATTTTCCTTTCGGGTTCACCGGTCTTGTCTGAGGTTGGCGGTATTCCGCTGGGACGCCTGAGTGGAATTGTGAACCACCACGTGCCGGGCTATTTACGCCGCAATCAATTGCCCAGCTACGAAACAAATTGCATCGAAGACTGGGAAACCAAGGTGCGCAAGATTGCCGACGAAACCGTCGATAAACCGATGTCGCTCATCAGCGGCATTCCTTCGTGGGTGCAGATGTACTTCGAGATAGTGCAGGAAAAACGTAATGGGAAACCAATCAAGGATATCTTTCCTGAATTTTCGGTATTCGTTTATGGCGGCGTGAATTACGAACCATACAGAGCGCGTTTCGAAAAATTGATTGGGAAACGCGTCGATTCGGTGGAGCTCTTTCCGGCATCGGAAGGATTCTTTGCCTATCAGGATAAACAGCCATCGGAGGGCTTGTTGCTTCTGCTCGATACCGGAATCTTTTATGAATTTATTCCTGTAGATGAGTTCTTTAACGAAAATCCACGACGCTTAAGTATTGGAGAGGTCGAACTTGGCGTGAATTACGCACTGATTTTAAGCAACAATGCTGGCCTGTGGGCCTATAATATTGGCGATACGGTAAAGTTTGTGAGTAAAAATCCGTATCGAATTGTTGTTACGGGAAGAATTAAACATTTTACCTCTGCATTTGGCGAGCACGTTATTGCCGAAGAGGTTGAGCAGGCATTAAAAGATGCGGCCAAAGACGAACAGGTCGAAGTGGTTGAGTTTACCGTAGCTCCTCAGGTTACGCCAAACGAAGGCTTGCCTTACCACGAATGGTTTGTCGAGTTTGGCCATCTGCCGGCCGACCCCGAGCGTTTCCGGATGAAAATCGACGAAGCACTTCAGCAGCGCAATATTTATTACAAAGATCTGATCAAGGGCAATGTGTTAAAGCCATTGGTAATTCGCAGTGTAGAGAAAGATTCGTTCATTCATTACATGAAAACCCAAGGCAAACTCGGAGGGCAAAATAAAGTGCCGCGCTTAAGTAACGACCGTAAAATAGCCGATGCACTAAGCAATTATATATCAAACACCTGGGGCAACTAATTTTGGCATTGTACTTGCCAAGCTGAGCCGCCGAAAAAGAAATAAACCAATGACAAAAAGCCTGAAATTTCTTCCGCGATTTAGTTTTGTGTTAGTCTTATTTTTTGCATCCTGTGCCGAAGAAGAGGAGATTCTTCCCGATGCGGATCCCCGCGACAAATTTGTGGGGACATGGACCGTTGCTGAGGTAATGAATCAAGTGAACACGCAGTATACCTCGGTTGTAACGCTTGACAACAGCAATACAAGTCGGATAATTATCGGCAATCCCAACAACCTCGGTTCTGCTTTAAGTTTAAAAGCGCTGGTTGCCGGGAACTCTTTGTCTATCGGGCTTCAAGATATCTCCGGACTGCCAATAGAGGGTAGCGGAACGTATTCCAATAATTCATTTGTATTGAACTACACGGTTGATGAAGGTGATGGCCCGATTCAGGTAAATGCCACATATACACGTTAATAAAAACCCGAACATACCATGAAAATCACCAATTTGTTGCTTGTTGCCCTTGTGTTTTGTGCAACCTTCCTTTTTAATTCATGCGCGCGCCGCACCGTTACGCGGGTTGAGCCCAATAAAGTGATTGACTTAAGCGGTCGCTGGAACGAAACCGATGCGCGTTTGTGTGCCGAATCGCTGGTATCGCAGGCATTGGGTGGCGATTGGTTAGGCAATTTTTCGAACGAGCAGAAGCGTAAACCTGTAGTTGTGGTTGGCCTTGTTCGCAATAACAGCCACGAGCATTTAGACACCGAAATTTTCATCAAAGACGTTGAGAAGGCATTCATCAAAAGCAGCCTGATTCGTTTGGTTCAAGCCGGAGAGCGCCGTAACGAACTGCGTGGCGAACGAGCCGACCAGCAGGATTTCGCGTCAACCGAAACCATGAAGAAGTTTGGAAAAGAACTGGGCGCCGATTTCATCATGCAGGGAACCGTAAAATCGATTGTCGACAGTTACGGAAAAGAAAAGACCACCTTCTGGCAGGTCGATCTGGAACTCACCAATCTCGAAACCAACGAAATTGTGTGGATTGGCGACTACAAGGGTAAAAAGTATATTGTAAATTAAGCAAAACGCAGATGCTGCGGAGGGTTTCCGGCGCATTGCTCGCGCTGGGCATGCTGTTATTTTATCAATGCAGACCTTATCACGTTCGGCAGCGAAATTTCGTTTCCGATATCGTGAACGAACAATACGCGGATGCTGTTAAACACCTCGAAAAGTCTGAAAAGAAAGGGCAAAGACCCCGCAACAAATCACTGTATCTGCTCAATTCGGCGTATACGTATTACTTGATGCGCAACTGGTCGGGCGCGCAGGCTTTGTTTCTGGAAGCAGATCGTAATATCGAAGATGCACGTAAGTCGTTAGGGCTGGAAGCGCTCTCGTTTTTAGTCAACCCTTCGGTTAAGCAGTATGTGCCCGAAGATTTTGAGCGCGTGATGCTGCATTATGCCGTAGCCGTATCGTATCTCGGCGAACGTAAATTTGAATCGGCGTTGGTAGAATGCCGCAGAATGAATCTCTTGCTGAATAGCTTGTATGATGCGGCAAAAGACAAACCCAAATACAAAGCTGATGCATTCGGGCATTTGCTCATGGGTTTGATTTATGAAGCATCGGGCGACCCCAACAATGCCTTTATTGCCTACCGTAATGCATACGAGATCTATGCAGGCGATTACACCAATTTCTTCTCTCTTGTGGCACCCGAACAACTGAAGCGCGACATCATCCGAACGGCATTGAAAACCGGATTTAAGGAAGAAGCAGAATATTATCGGAATTTATTCGGCATAAAAGCGGTCGATGAGGCTGTGCCGGATGCGTCTCTAATCGTTTTCTGGAATAACGGACTGGTGCCCGCCAAGGAGCAGTGGTCGCTCGATTTTGTGGTTGTGCAGCAAAACGGATTCATCACGTTTTCGAATGTCAATCTTGGAATTACATTTACGTTTCCATCTTCATCCATAAGCTCTCAGGATGCAGGCAATTTAGCGGCTCTGAAAGTATTTCGCATTGCGTTTCCAAAATTCACATCCCGCAAAAAAACATACAGCGGGGCAGAGGTTCTTGTGGGAAGCAAACGGTATGCGCTTGAGACCGTTGAGCCGCTTGATGCCATCGCACACAAAAGCCTCAACGATCGATTTATGCGTGAGATGGGAACGGCCTTGTTGCGCTTGGCCGTTAAGAAAGCCGGCGAATATGCCCTCAGACAGCAAAACAAAGAAGCAGGTGCCGTCTTGGGCTTGGCTAATGCAATAACCGAACAGGCCGATACGCGTAGTTGGACTATTCTTCCATCGGATGTGAGTTATGCCCGCATTCCCTTAAATGTTGGAAACAATAAGCTAGTATTTAGAACCTACAGGCTTAACGGCCCTCCACGAAACGACACCATCGAAGTTAACGCGCTGAAAGGGCGCATCTATTTCGAAAGTATTACGACACTAAAACCCTAATCGAACGAAACAATTCTGATTTCGGTTCTGCGGTTTTCCTGATGCATTGCTTCGGGACATTTTACGCCATTACCGCATTTGTTTTTCAGTTGCGTTTCGCCGTAGCCTTTGCTGGTAATGCGTGAAGCCTCAATTCCTTTTGCCACAATGTATGCAACTGCTGATGCAGCGCGTCCTTCGGAGAGTTTCATGTTGCGTTCATCGCTATCGCGGGCGTCGGTGTGCGAACCCATTTCGATAACCATTGTCGGGTTTTCAAGCAAAACCTGATAAACGTAATCAAGCACTTTGGCAGCATCCTTGCGAATTTCGGTCTTATTCAAATCGTAAAAAATCCCTTCAAGTGCAATGATTCCCCCTTCGGCAAGTTTCAGCAACTTGAGTGTTTCGAGCATTGATTTTTGACCTTTGGGAACTTTAATTACGGCCTTGCTGCGTGAGGTGGAAAAATAGCCAACACGCGTAGCGCGAATCTCAAGTTCGGCATCTTCCCTGGCTACGGCTTCCAATTCGCCGTTGGCATCTGCAAAGTATTCCTGCTCGGTCTTGTCCTGTTTATTCTTAATGATGACTTTCGCCGAAGGTACTGGGGCACCGGTTTGCTCATCCACAATGCTAAGCCGCACAATTACTCCTTTGGGTGGAGCAATTCCGGTTCCGAGTCGTACCGCAATGTCATCATCCTTTAAACCGCAAGGCGCCTTGAAGCGTTTTTTTACTTCCGGAAGGCCTTTTTTGGTAGCAGTTACTTCGTATTCATGGCAGGGATTTAGGGCGAATCGGCAATACCCCTTCTCATCGGTTTCCCCCAAGTCGCCCGGATCATTTGCATCCGTTAGGTTGTTCAGTGTAACCGCAGCACCTTGAATCATGGCCTGACTATAAAGATCATACACTTGCACGTAGGCCTTGGGGCGCCGAATAGCAAGCTGCACATCGCGCGACGAACCTGCAACACAGGGCATTTCCTGCTCGCGCGCGTGTTCGGGATATCCCTTTGCATTCGTTACAAACGAATATTTCTTGCACAGATTCAGATACACCTGGGTAGAACCCGAAAGATCTGTTTTCAATGCATATTTTTTCTTTCCGTCGAGGTAAACGAATACATCGGCGTCTTTAACCGGGGTTAAATCGTCCTGATCGCGCACGGTTAAAGTTGATGGTTTTGGCCTGAAGGTAAAACGATAAATGTCGTCGTTTCCGGCGCCACCGTCTCGGTTCGACGAAATGTAGCCCGTGCGACAATCGGCCGAAATCCATACACCAAAATCGTCGAGTTGGCTGTTGATTGGAGAGCCGGAATTCTCGGCCTGTTGCCATTCATTGTTTTCGCGCTGAGCGGTGTAAATATCAAGTCCGCCCAAACCACCCCAACCGGTTGACGAGAAATATAGAAGCGAGTCGCTCTGCAGAAAAGGGAATAGTTCGTTTCCGGTTGTATTGACCATTGCCCCAAGATTTACCGGTTTGCTCCATTCGTTTCCTGTTTTTGTTGAAACATAAATGTCTGATCCGCCATAGCCGCCCAGCATATCGGACGAGAAATACAGTTCGTTTCCATCGGCGTTGAAGGAGGGATGACCAATTGAATATTCGGGGTTGTTAAACGGAAATGGAATGGGCGTAGACCATGTTTTTCCATCGAAGGATGCAAACAGGATGGTTAGCTTGTTTACCCGGTCTTTACTGCGTTTAACCTTGCCTTTGTAAAAATTGTTGCGCGTAAATGCCAGTGTTTTGGTTTTTTCATTCCAAGAGGCCGGGCCATCGTGGTATTTCGTGTTGATGGTTCGTGGCAACGCACTTGCTTTTTCGGCGGTAGAATCGTTGGTTAGCGGCAATGCATAAAGATCGAGCCAGCGTTTTCTGTTCCAGGGGAAGATAGATTTGGCGTATTCTTCATTAAATGCGTTCGAAACCACAAGCAGGTAATTTTGGCCATTAACCGAAAATGGAGTAGGGCAGAAGTCGGCGCCTTCAGAATTTTGATTGAGCTTTTGTATGCGATAACAATCAGACTCTGCAAAAAGCACCGCCTGATTTTCCATGGTTTTGAGATAACGCTCGCTGCTTGGATCAGTTGCGTTCATGCTTTTGCATTTGGCAAAGTTTGCCTTGGCGTCTTCCCGTTTTCCCAAAGATTCCTGCAGCATTGCTAACTGCAGATAATCGGCAGCAGAGGCATTTTCGCCGGCGATAGACTTTACAAGCCAAAATTCGGCTTTTTCAGCATAACCGATTTTAATGTAACAATCGGCGAGTCGGCGCATAAGGGCTTTGTTTTCCGGCGACTTCTTCATCAAATGCTCATAAAGCTCAATAGCGTCGCTGTATGCGTAGTTGCTGTATAAACGATTTGCTCTACGTTCGGCCGGCGATTGCGCCCTTACCATTGAAGCTGCCGCAAGAAGCAATGCAAGGGCAAACAATTTGAATTTAGCGGTTTGCATCATGGTTAGAAGTAACGAGGTGTAACAGTTTTGTTCTTGTTAAAGCCCATATCGCAGCGTACCATTATTTCGTGAGATCCGCCAACCGATCCACGCAAACCATTCACTGTCTGATCAAACGCATAGCCGATCCTCAAAAATTGATTTGCCTGAACTTCTGCCAGCCAAACCAATGCATTTCCGCTTCGGTAGGATGCGCCAATGGCAACAATATCGAGCCAATAAAGGTTCGCGTTGAGGTCAATCTGAACGGGAGCTCCTGTTACAGCCTTAATCATTGCTGAGGGCTTAAGCTTGAATGTGGGATTGAGCGTAAAAACATATCCGCCTGTTAGATTATAGTGTGTTCTAAGGCGGGCCGGATCGGTAGAAAACAAATCCTTATCTGCCAGAATTGTATTGCGCATGTGTGGGATACTGAAGCCGAGATATCCGTTTTTTCCATACCAGAAAACACCGGTTCCAAAATTCAGATTCCATTGCGAAACCGCATTTGCAAACGATTCATCGTAGGCATTATCGGGCGATAGCAGAATTTCGTTGAGGTTAATTCTGAAGTTCCGCACCCCTGCCTGGAGGCCGAATGCCAGCCGCGATTTTTTAAAGCGAAGCTGGTAGGCATACGTTCCCATAATGCCACTGGTGTTCATCTCGCCAACACGATCTGTTATGAGCGAAAGGCCCAGTCCCATATTCTCGTTTCGTACAGGCCCGTGAAAAGTTATCGTGCCGGTTTGGGGTGCACCGGGGAAATCAATCCATTGGCGACGGTACAGGGCAATAACCTGCATTTGGTCGAGTGTTCCGGTATACGCCGGATTTACCGCCATCGGATTGAACATGTACATGCTGTACATCGGATCTTGTTGCGCCTGGGCAAAGCCGCTCAGCAGCAAACAGATGAAGAATATTATGTGTGTCTTTCTCATGATTTCCGGTATGGTTTATCGCCAGAGTGTTAAATAGCCTTTACGGGTTTCGTCTTCGCCCGCTATGTTGATGAGGTAGAAATAGGTGCTTTCGGGAAGTGCTTCGCCGTATAAAATGGTACCCTGATTTGCTGTTCCGTTCCAATCGTTGAGGTAATTATCGTTTTTGTAAACAAGGTTACCCCAGCGGTTGTAAACTTCAAGCTTCACGGTACGTCCTTGGGTGAAGTAAATTACGAACCGATCGTTTCGACCATCTTCGTCGGGCGAGAAGCCTTCAGGAATAAACACATCCTGTTCAGAACATCCTGCAGAAAGCGGATCAAGCACTTCGATACTCAAGGTATCTGATGTTATGCATGCGCCATTTGTTGCGCTAACGATGAATGTGTTTGACCCGATTGCCAACCCAGAAATAAGCGGATTGGTAACTGTGTCGTTCGAAAAACTGCCACTACCCGAAAGAAGAGACCAATTCACATCAGCGTTTCCACTAAGTTGAACCAGCGGTGTAAATTCAGTTTGTTGGCCGCAGAATGTTGTATCAGTGCCGGCATTCAGCGAAGAAGGTGTAAACGAAATGATTTGTACGGTATCGCTGCTGGTACAATTACCATTGGTAATTAGCCAAACAAATTCGTTCGGGCCCGCATTGAGCTCGTTTACTGCACTAGCATTGCTAAGGCTATCGGAAAGAGTTGCGGATGCAGATAAATTAATCCAAAGGCCATTTCCGGCCAGGGGTATGTTGGCTACGAGGGTCGACGAATTGCCGCATATGGTTTGGTCTTCGCCGGCATCAGATGGTGTTGCCGGTTCATTTGCCGTTATTATCACCGTATCGACCTGGGTGATATCTTCAAATGTTACTGACCAAACGAAACTGTTTTCGCCGGGAGACAAGCCGCTTACAAAGCTTGAATTGCTGCTTGGGTCTGATATAACCGCAGAGCCGCCAATCTGTGCCCAGAATGCATTGCTGCCTTCGGGCGGCGCATCTGCAAGTAGTGTTGCTTCAAAGCCGCATATGGTTTGGTCTTCGCCTGCATCCACTGTCCAGGTAACTTCGCCAACTGTAATGAAAACTGTATCGTTTGCGCATAGTTCAGGCAAAGGGAAGCCCGAATCGCAAACGGCAATTACAATGGTATCGATTCCCGTAAAGCCCGGATCTGGAATGTACGTGAAAGAGCCGTCTTCCTGTAAGGTAAATGTTCCGTTGTTGGGCCCGTCAATTAAAAGAGTGTCGGCACTTAAATTGGTGCTGTCGATATCGTAATCATTCAACAGAATGTTTCCAACCAAGGTATCGCCCGGATTTACATTTTCATATTCGTTTTCTATTACCGGCGCGTCGTTCAGCGGAAGAATTACAATGATTATTGTGTCGGGCAGGCATATTTCGGGCAGCGGTATGCCTTGATCGCAAACGTTTACCACTACCGTATCAACTCCGTAATAATTCGAGTCGGGCGTGTAGGTAAATGTTCCATCGGGATTTATGTTTATTGTGCCATGGTTTGGTCCGTCGAGCGGAATGGTATCCGCAACCAACGTAGTTCCGTCGGGATCAACATCATCATTCAGAAAACTCGCACTGAGCGATTGATCTTCAAAAATGGTCAGTGAATCGTTGGTAATAATTGGCGGCTCGTTGATGCTGTCGTTGATGAAAATCACAACCGTATCGGGCAGGCAGATTTCAGGTAAGGGGAAGCCCGAATCGCAGACCGAAACAATGATGGTGTCTTGGCCAATAAATCCGGGATTCGGCGTGTAAGTAAAGTTTCCTTCACCGTCCACCACAAAAACTCCGTTAGTCGCACCTTGAATCAATAACGGATTTGAACTCATCGCTGTGTTTTCAATCGGATCGCTGTCGTTATCCAGAATATTTCCGGTTACAACCGAATCCATTAGCCCTGCAAACTGGTCGTTCTGCACCGATGGTGTATCGTTTACGGGTAAAACCACAATAAACAGCGTATCGAATCCGCACTGGCCAGGTGGAACTAGTGCACTGTCGCAGACTTGTACCACCACGGTATCGTTTCCGTAGTAGTTTTCATTCGGTGTGTAGGTAAAACTTCCGTCGATTTGAATATCGATTGTTCCATTCGATGGTCCGGATGCTGCAACCGTATCCGCAATCAACACTGAGCCGTCGGGGTCGGTATCTCCGTTGTTCAGGAAATTCGAGATAAGCACCGAATCTTCGAGCAGCGTAAGGCTGTCGTTTGTAATCGCAGGCGGCTGATTGCAGAAACGGATAATTTGAACTTCATCGGTCGTATCGCTGCAGGCGCTTCCCAGAATCGTCCAACGAATCACCGTTGTTCCTTCGCCCAATCCCGAAACCGAGCTTGTTGCCGAGCTGCTGTCGGCTAGAGTTGCTGTACCGCTAAGTACAGTCCAGAATCCTATGCCACTCAATGGTGCCGTTGCGTTCAGCACAACATTCGAGTCGCACGAAAAGATGTCGTCTCCTGCAAAGGCCGTATCGCCAAGCAAAATCGTAACCTGGTCGGTTGTTTCGGGGCAGGAGCCATTCGAAATGCGCCATTCAAACACGTTATTGCCGGCACTTAATCCGGTAGCCGAGGTTTGTGAAGCATTTGGAGCTGCTACAACGGCATTTCCCGAAACCACAATCCATTGGCCGCTGCCCGCTATTGGGCTATTGGCCGAGAGCTGAACCAAATCGGCACAAACCACTTGGTCATCACCGGCAATTGCCGAATCGGGTGGCGCATTGCGGGTAATGGTAATCTCGTCGAATACCGCAGGACAATCGTTGCCATTGCTAACCGTCCAGCGCAATACCAAAGTTCCAACGGCAATATTGTTCACACTTGAATTTGCATTCGTACTGTCTTCAATGGTCGCCGTTCCGCTTTCAATACTCCAAACGCCGGTTCCCAAAGCTGGAATTTCGGCGTTTAATTGAGTGGTGTCTGAACAAATGCTGAGGTCTTCTCCTGCAAAAGCCGAATCGGGCACTAAATTCCGTGTGATTGAAACCTCATCGACTTGCTCAGGACAAGCGCCATTGGTAATGGTCCAGCGCAATATGGTTAAGCCCGTATCAAGCGAGGTAAGTCCGCTCAACGGATTTGATGGGTCTGCAATCAAACCGCCACCCGAAATAATGCTCCATGTGCCATTACCGATGGATGGAAGATTGGCATTTAGCTGAGCAACCGAATCGCAAATAATTAAGTCTTCGCCGGCGAATGCACTATCGGGAGGAAGGCTCCGCGTTACTTCCATTTGGTCGCTCGCAATGCAACTTTCGTTGGTTACGGTCCATTGCAAAATGGTTGTTCCGGCTTCGATTCCGCTTAAGGTCGCGTTGGGAGAAAGTGTATCAGACAAAACAGCATTTCCGGAAACAACCGTCCAAACACCTGTTCCAACAGAAGGCAAGGCCGCCGAAAGGGTTGCTGTATCGGCACATATAGCGAGGTCGGGGCCCGCATTTGGCGTAATCGGATTTTTTGAAACATTAACCGTTAATGTATCGCTGTTTGCCGGGCAATCGCCATTTGT
>CANMGM010000007.1 GCA_947497195.1 Bacteroidota bacterium | reverse complement strand
GTTGCGATATTACCGAAGGCTGTGTTACCGGATATGGCTTGCGTCAAGTAATTCAGTTTACTTCCAAAATCGACAACATCGGGCCACAGGATTATTATATCGGAAATCCTTCCACTCAACCGGGTATGTTCAATCTGGTAAATTGCCACGGACATACGCATTATGAAGGATATGGCGATTATCGTTTATACGATACGCAAGGAAATATCATTCCGGCAGGACATAAAAACGGATTTTGTGTCATGGATTTGTGCGGATTTGGGCAATATGGTTGCAGCGACATGGGTATTTCGGCGGGTTGCTACGATGTATATGGTGCAGGTACACAATGCCAGTGGATTGACGTTACTGATGTGCCTGATGGCGACTACCGTTTGGCGGTTATTGTAAATGCTCAACACTTGCCTGATGCACTTGGTCGCCAAGAAATCAATTACATTAACAATGCTTTGCAGGTTTGCCTTACGCTAACAACGGTTAACGGGGTGCGTAATTTTCAGATTCAATCGGGTTGCGAGCCCTTTGTAGATTGTGCTGGAATTCCAGGAGGCGCTTCTGTTCCCGATTGCAATGGCGATTGTGGAGGAACCGCTCAATTTGGGAATGTACTTACCGATAATGAAGTAAATATTGACGATGTTGAGGCCTATATGGATTTATTTATGCAGGATGAAGTTCCATTCGCGCCGTGTTACGATTTAAATGGCAATAGTTCGCTTTCTGTTTTCGATGCGGCTCTGCAGAACTGGTGTATTTGGAGCAATGTGGGCAATAGCTTTCAAAATTGTTTATGGCCACGTAATATCGATAACCCATCCGATACTACAAGCCTTTCGATTGCAAATGTAAATTTCAGTGCTGGTTATGTTGATATTGAATTGCGCAGCAAAAGCGCCGATGTTATGGCCTATCAGTTTACCATGAGCGGAATTGAAATTTCAGACGTTGTATCGCTTACCACTCCGGCCGATCAACCTAAAATTGTTGGTTTCAATGCAGCTCGTTCGGAGGTTTTTGGAATTTACCACGGAGATTCGCTTATCGTGCGTCAGAACGGCGGCATCGATTTAGTGCGGATTTATTATTCGTCTATCACAAGCAGCGAGATTTGCATTGCATCAATCACCGATTTGATTAACGAAGGCGCAGAACAAACTTTCCACTCTGTTGGAGGAAACTGTGTTGAAGTTTTACCAACGAGTATCGGACAAAAGATTGATCGCACCCATTTAACTGTTGTTCCAAATCCGGCGCAGGATTTTATTCGCGTGCAGGTTCCCGATGGATTTGGAAAGCAATCGGTTTGGGAGCTGATTTCAATTAACGGTGCTTCAACGCAGGTAATTTCTCCCAATGCGGGCATCGCTGCCGATGTGCTTCAGTTTTCATTACGCAATCTCAGTCAGGGAATTTACCTTCTTCGCGGAATCAATGCAGACGGAAAATCTGTACAGGGGAGAATTGTGAAATTGTAAGATTTTTCAATAAACCTTTTTCAACAAGCCTGTTCTGAAAAGTCAGAACAGGCTTGTTCTTTTTGAATGCATCCGTAGTGTAGCTTTGAATTCAAAGGTTATGCTGAGGATAAAATCTGTTTTTATAAGCGTATTGCTGCTGTGCTTTATTGCGCAAATCCATGCCGGAAAGCTCGCTGTTTCGGAGCACATGGAGTCCATGCTCTATAAAATTAAAGGGCGTAAAACCGAAGCGCGACTTGACGCGGTATTTCATAAACTGCGCAATACCTATGGCTTTAACGGGGCTGTGTTGTTGTCTGAAAACAATCATGTGATCTATAAAAAGGCGTACGGATATTCCGATTTGAAATCGCGTGATGAATTAACGACCCAAAGTATATTTCAACTGGCATCTGTTTCTAAGCAGTTCACAGCCATAGCGGTAATGATGCTTAAATCGAAAGGCTTGTTGAATTACGACGATAGGATCACATCGTATTTCCCCGAGTTTCCATATGCAGAAGTCACAATCCGGCAATTGCTCAATCATCGCGGTGGGTTGCCCGACTACCGCTGGTTTCTCGATCCGTATTTAACCGATAAATACGTTCCTGTTAGCAACCAGCAGATGATGGCGCATTTTGCTCGGTATAATCCCGCGGCCTATTTTTCACCTGGCTCGCAGCATGCCTACAGCAACACAGGGTATGCGGTACTGGCTGCTTTGGTCGAAAAGATTTCAGGCGTTTCGTTTTCGAAATTCATGCACCTGGCGGTTTTCAAGCCATTGGGGATGAAAAATACGTATGTGTATAGCAAGTGTGAAGGCGAAAATCCACCAAAGGCAGTAAAAGGGTATGAGAAAAATGGACGTTGGGAAGCTCCGAACGATTGCTTCAATGGTATAACCGGCGATAAAAACGTATATTCTACGGTCGAAGATTTGTTTCTTTGGGATCAGGCCTTGTACTCAGGCAAATTGCTTCCACAGACAGAATTGGAAGAAGCCTATAAACCGGGAAGCCCGGAACTGAAGGGATATAGAAATTACGGCTTTGGGTTTCGTATCAATCAGCAGGTAAAAGACAAAAAAATTGTTTATCACAGCGGCTGGTGGCGAGGATTCAGGACCTTTTTTCTACGCAATATCAACGACCATTCTTCCATTATTATCCTTTCCAACACGGTTAATTATTCTATAAACAGCCTTCAAGAGCTTTATGCACTGGTAATTCAGGGCGATGTTGATTCTTTGGTTACGGAATATTGATTTTCATTATCTAAACAATTTGGCGTTAATCTGTTTTGTAATTTTCGCCCACAATTAGAGAAATGTATAAAAAGGTTATTGTTATAATTTTGCTTGTTTTAGCGGGAGGTGTATTTACCTGCTGGTGGTGGTTGAAGTCGTTCGTTCCCAATTACTCAGGCACTGAAAAAGTTCCGGGCTTGAAACAAAAAGTCGAGGTGTATTTCGACAAATTTGGTATTCCGCACATTTATGCACAGTCTGAGCCCGATGCTTACCATGCACTCGGCTACATCGTTGCGCGCGACCGTCTTTTTCAACTTGAGATGATTCGCCGATTGGCCTCTGGTCGTTTGGCTGAAGTAATCGGTCAGCCCATGGTCAAATCAGACAAGTTTTTCCGAACGCTTGGTTTGGCCAATCATGCAGATCAATCTGCCGCCGAATTCGAACGATCAGCGCCGGCCAACATTAAGGTGGCAACAAATGCTTATCTGGCTGGGATTAATGCCTTCATTGCGCAAGGCAACGAACCTTTCGAATTCAAGGTGTTGGGAATTGAAGCAGAGAAACTCAAACTGCGCGATATTTTTCTGGTAACGGGTTACATGGCTTTTGGATTTGCCGAAGGTTTTCGGATCGACCCCATGCTCGAATCACTTTACCGTAAAGTAGGCGATGAATACATGAACGAGCTCGAATTGGGTTGGCCCAAAGGTGCTAAAACGATTCCGGTTACAGGCGGAAAATCCATCATGGGAACGCAGTTTAGCGATGAGGTTACAGCGATGCTTTCTGCTTTTCCGGTAGCCCCATGGCACGGCTCCAATGCATGGGTAATCGCATCAAATAAGACCAAAGCCAAGGCTCCGATATTGTGCAACGATACCCACATGGGCTATTCTCAGCCGGCCATCTGGTACGAAGCGCATATCGAATATCCGGGTTTCTCGCATTATGGAAATTACATTGCCGGAATTCCCTTTGCGCTTGCCGGTCACAATAGCTATTGCGGCGTAGGGCTCACCATGCTCGAAAACGACGACACCGATTTCTTCATTGAAAAAATTGAGAACGACAAGGTTTTTTACAAAGGGAATTGGACTCCGGTGCAGAAACGCAGCGAGCAAATCCTGGTGAAGGAACGAGATGCCGTTTCAATCGAGATTGCTCAAACACCCCATGGTCCACTTATGCAGGATGTTTTTGAAAAATTTCCTTTGTATCAGGTTCCTGTTGCTGTATCTTGGACATATCTAAAATTTCCATCCAAGGCATTGGAGGCAATCTATGGTTTCAATACGGCGAAATCGATGGACGATGCACGCCTCTCTGCATCCTTAATTCATGCACCCGGATTGAGCATTGTATATGGCGATAAAGACGGACATATCGCCTGGTGGGCAGCCGCAAAGCTTGTTCAACGTCCGGCCGGGCAATTCAGCAAGCGCTTTTTGGATGGGTCGGTCGGAACCAACGATCCACTTGGTTATTTTACGTTCGACGAAAATCCGAAATCCGAAGATCCCGCTTCTGGATTTGTGTATTCTGCCAACAATCAACCCGATTCCTGCGCTGTTGGTTTTTATCCGGGGTATTACGTTCCCGAAGATCGCGCCTTGAGTATCGAGAAGCGCCTGCGCGAAAAGAGCGATTGGGATGTCGAATCATCTAAGCAGCTTGTCGTGCTGGGTAAAAGCGATGTGTATGCCGAAACGGCACACATGCTGCTTGATGTATTGAAACAATTGAATTCCGATGCACTGTCTACAGAGCATGCAAACCGCCTTTCGAGCTGGGAGGGTGAGCATGGCTTGGAGTCGGTAGGACCTGTAATTTACTACCGTTGGGTTTATAATATTTTGCACGAAGCCCTTGCCGATCAAATGGGAGAGGCCAATTTCAAAAGCTTCATGAATACCCACGCGATGAAAACTGCCTATCCGAGTTTATTAAGGCGTTCTGAGAATATCTGGTGGGAGAATCCACTTACCCGCGAAAAAGAGATTCGTCCGGTTATCGTAAATCGTGCATGGAAGAAAACCATCGATGATTTGAATGCGCTGCTTGGGAAAGATGTTTCGGCCTGGCGCTGGAGTTCGTTGCATACGCTCGAACACAAACATCCCTTGGGCAAACAGGTACCGTTCGACTGGTTTATGAATGTGGGTCCGGAGGCTGTTCCCGGTGGGAATGAAGTGATTAACAATACTGGTTTTGAGATCGATTCCAGCGGTCGCTACAAAGTTACGTTCGGCCCATCCATGCGGCGAATTGTCGATTTTTCAGATCTCAGTAAAAGTTACAGCGTGCTGCCTACAGGGCAATCGGGCTATTTCATGGCGCCTCATTACAGCGATCAATTCAAACTCTTTAATTCCAATACATTCAGGCCGCAGCTTATGGTCGATAAAAATCAGATTAAATCGCAATACAAAGCCCCGCTCATTCTCGAACCATAAGCTATGCATCAATCTGTAAGTTCGGTTTTTATGGTGCGGCCTGCTGTTTTTTATAGCAATCCCGAAACGGCAGAATCAAATGCTTTTCAACAGCGAGGAACACCACCCGAACTTGATGCTGTTTTGGCCGAATTTGACGAATTGGTTTTCGCACTTCGAAATGAAGGTGTTCGGGTACATGTGTATCAAGATACTGCATCTCCTGAAAAACCCGATGCCTTGTTTCCGAACAATTGGCTTGGTTTGCACGACAATGGAATTCGTGTTTATTATGCCATGGAAGCACACAATAGGCGAATTGAGAAGAATGATGCCGTGTGCGCCTACCTCGATCAAATTGCGCCTGCAAAAGAGATTATAGATATTTCGAATGCATCGGAAAATTGCATTTCCCTGGAAGGAACCGGTAGTTTGATTTTCGATTACCTTACCAAACGCGTATTTGCATCGCGTTCATCGCGCACCGATGAAAACCTAGCCCGCCAAATTGCAGAAAAACTCGGCTTTGAAGCTGTAATTTTTGATGCAATGGATGTCGATGGAAAGCCATATTACCATACAAATGTAATCTTGAGCATCGGTACCCGGTATGCAATCCTTTGTGCAGAAAGTATTCCGCCCGAACAACGAGCTGCGGTTATAGGCAAACTTGCATTGGATGGCCGAACATTGATCGAAATTTCGCGCGAACAGGTGAACGAATTTGCCGGCAATGTTTTGGAACTAAGAAATTCACTCGACGAGCTGCTTATTGTAATTTCCTCCCGCGCACTTGAAGTTTTAACAGAATCACAACTTTTGGCATTACAGCAATCAGGTTTTATAACACCCGCATCAATTTCAATCATTGAAGCATTCGGTGGCGGTTCGGTACGTTGCATGCTGGCCGAAATTCGTTCTCCATGGCACGATTTTGATTGAAAAAACTATATTTACAATTCTAATTTTTCTACCCATGAAAACCATCAGATTCACATTGATTGCCGCCCTATACGTCGTTATTGGTGTAACATGTTCGACAATGGCATTCGCACAGCCGGGAACTATGAAAGCATCTGCTGCCAAGAAAGACGATCGTCCAAGTCCGCCGGCCGAAGCAAGCGCTTCTATTGGAGATCTGAAGGTGAAAATTAATTATTCGCAACCAGGCGTAAAAGGCCGCACTGTTTGGGGAGAACTTGTTCCATATGGTAAAATTTGGCGTACAGGCGCTAACGAAGCAACTACAATCGAGCTTAGCCGCGATTGTAAAGTGGCAGGTAAAATGCTTCGTGCCGGTAAATATGCTCTTTTTGCCATTCCCGGAGAACAGAATTGGACATTCGTTTTCAATACCGTTGCCGACCAGTGGGGAGCCTACAAATACGATGAATCGAAAGATGCTTTGCGCATTGCTGAAGTTAAACCCGGTAAATCATCAGAGTTCAACGAACGTCTTAAATTCGATGTAAATACATCGGGCGATGAAGGTGTGATTACGCTAAGTTGGGAAAACCTGAAAGTTGGTTTTCCGATTCGTTAAAACCTATTATTTCAGAGATTTCGGCGGCTCCATGCAGGTTCCACATGTCTTGCAGGTTCGCAACGCTTCATTCGTGTAAAACGCCTCCATAACCGGCGGCAGATTTTTCACAATATCCGAAACATGCACATGCGCTTCGTGCAGCAAGGTTCCGCAGTTCTCGCAATACCAGCGAAATCCGTCGAGCAATGTATCCGGACGAACCAATTCGATGACAAGTCCAACCGTATTGGCAGGCCGTTGCGGAGAATGCGGCGTTTTTCCAGGCAGCATAAAGATCTCGCCTTCGCATATCGGAATGTCAACCGGCTTCCCATCTTCCATAATGCGCAGCACCATATCGCCTTCGAGCTGGAAATAAAACTCTTCCGTTTCGTTGTAATGAAAGTCCTTTCGGTTATTCGGACCGCCAACAACCATCACGATAATGTTTTCGGCTGTTTTGTATACCGATTGGTTGCCAACAGGGGGTTTTAGCAAGTGGCGGTTTTCTTCGATCCACTTTTTAAAATTAAACGGACGTTGCACGGGCATAAGCATTAATTTTGGCAATGATACAAAATCACACGCGAATGAATTTATGTCTCGATGGTAAAACAGTTTTGGTATGCGGAAGTACACAGGGAATTGGCTTGGCGTGTGCCCGTGAAATGGCAAGCCGCGGAGCACGTGTTGTGCTTTTTGCGCGCAACCGTGAGAAGATGGCCGAAATTTGTGCAGCATTGCCGGCTGCAGCATCGGGGGCGCACAGTTTTTTGGCTGCCGATTTTTCGAACTGGCAGGAAGTGCAGCAGGTTATTCAGCAGTTTGCATCCGAGGGTAACCGCGTCGATGCAATCGTCAACAACAACGGTGGACCACCCGCCGGACCGCTGCTTGATGCCAAGCCCGAACATTTCCTCGATGCCTTTTCGCAGCATCTTATCTGCAACCATGTTATTGCAGCAGCCCTGGTTCCGGGCATGAAAGAGCAGGGCAGTGGCCGCATCATCAACATCATTTCTACCTCGGTAAAGCTACCACTGCAGGGCTTAGGTGTATCCAATACGGTGCGTGCGGCCGTGGGCAACTGGGCTAAAACACTGGCAAACGAAGTGGGTAAATTTGGCATAACCGTTAACAATGTGCTGCCCGGAGCAACCAAAACAGGTCGATTGGAACAAATTATTGCGTCGAAGGCAACACGAAGCGGCAACAGCATCGAAGCCGTCGAAGCCGAAATGCTACACGAAATCCCCTTGGCGCGTTTTGCCCGCCCCGAGGAAGTCGCATACGCCGTGTGCTTTCTGGCATCCGATGAGGCGGGCTACATCAACGGGATTAACGTACCTGTCGACGGAGGCCGCACTGGTAATTTATAGTATTTGGGGCTTCCCCTTTGGGTCAGGTGCTCGGCTGTAGTCATTTGCCGCGCGCATTGCCCCGCCAAATGAGCTACCTGCCTCGCCCCTTAAGCCAGAGATTTCGTCTATTGAAAATCTTCCCGTTTGGGCTTAAATTATCGTCTCTTTTTCCCTTTTCCATCGAAAAACGATTTTTTCGCGACCTGGTTAGTTCGTTTTTTGTCGGGTTTATCAACCGATACACTTTTCAACACATGTTCATTACCATCAAATTATAGAGCGCATTTAAGGCTTAATCATGCTTTGGCGAAATGTTAAATGTTTATAAGCCGGTGTATTACGTGTGAAGAACTATGGGCCTAAAAAATTTGGTTTCTAATACAGTTTTTTCATCTTTGATACAGCAAAACAATGCAGCGTTCTTTAACCGGTTAGTCCAGAAATGGATGATAGTATGTGAGGCTTGGGTGTTTGTAAGTTTACTTACAGGCATCGTTCCGAAAGGAGAAGCACTTTGTACGTATAAATGAAATTTGCTGTTTATTTTCAGGCAGTGTCTAGTACGATTCTAGAGTTGAGATACTTTGGTTTACGAGTAGCATCGAGTGAAAGTTTTAGCAAGTGGAGCGGGGTTTCCCGTACAAGAAAAATCTAAAATCTGAAATGGTTTTAAATTCTATTGTAAAGTGTATATCGGCATGCATCTCGGTTAATCCGTTGTTAAGTTAGCATTGCGTTGTCTGTTACGGCAGGCAATTGCAAAAAAGCGGGATCGTTCTCAAAGACGGTCCCGCTTTGTTTTTGTGCCATTATACTTGTAGCGCAGCTGATTTTGGGTAGGTCAGAACCAAAATTTTGAACCTGATTCCTTGATTCGAATCTAGTCCATTTCAGAAGAGATCCACATCGTCAGGTTTGTTAATTCTATTGTGTAATAAGTCCGTGGATCCGTGGCCGAATACATTGCACGTCACCTTTGTGTGAATTCTTTTGGTTTTGAAATGGCGCGTGGAACCACTGCATTTTTCTTGACATATTGAATGCATCTTTGGTACGAAAAAGGCACCAAGAGCTCTTAATTACAGAGCATGCCGACCCACTAGCGGAAAAATTAGCCATGTAAATCTTAAAATATCCCTCTAAGGTGGAGAATGCAGTTAAAATCGACTTTTGCAGATTCAACTATATACGTATTCCGGCTCTCCTACGGCCGAGGTAAATAGTTCCTTGCTAATGCAGATTTGCTTCGATAAGCGCCATTTCTACTCAAAGTCGTTTTTGTCAAAAACATATCTTTTTTCGTCGATCCTCCGAAAAACGAATTTTTCATAGCGCGAATAGCTCCATTTTTCTTGGGTTTATCAACCGTTACACTTTTCAACATCTGTTCATTACCACGATATTATGGAGCACATTTAAGGCCTGTTAATGCTTTTGCGAAATGTTAAATGTTTATAAGCCTGTGCATTACGTGTGCAGAACTAGATGCCCGAAAAATTTGGATTCTAATACTGTTTTCCCATCTTTAATACAGCAAAACAATGCAGCGTTCTTTAACCGATAAGTCTAGAAATAGACGATAGTATGTTAGGCTTGGGTGTTTGTAGGTTTACCTGCGGGCATCGTTCCGAAAGGGGAAGCACTTTGTACATATAAATGAAATTTGCTGGTTATTTTCAGTCAGTGTATAGTACGATTCCAGAGTTGAGATACTTTGATTTACGATTTGCATTAATTGAAAGTTTTAGCAAATGGAGCGGGATTTCCCGTACAAAGAAGAGTTGAGATCTGAGATGGTTTTAATTCCAATTGTTGAAGGTATATCGGCATGCATCACGGTTAACCCGTTGTATCGTTCGCCTTGCTTTGTCTGTTACGGCAGGCAATAGCAACAAAGCGGAATCGTCCTCAAAAACGGTCCCGCTTTGTTTATTTATAGTGGTGCTCTATTCGCTTTAGCGTACCAATTCTAAAACGAAAAACCAATGCCCCCCAATGCGCTAAACCGTTGCGTTGGATAATTCAGGAAACGGCTGTACCGAACATTTAAAATGTTGTTCAATTGGATGAACAAGCCCATCCGCTTATTGTAACGGTATTCGCCACCCAGATTGATATCGGCAATTCCCTTCATGCGCTCCTCGCTTACACTTGCAACTCCGGCTGTGTCATAAACAAATGTCCGCGCAAACTGGCGGTTCAGGCCAATTACTGTAGCGGTAATCCAGATCTTGTCTTTCAGGTTATACTTCCCGCTGAGGTTCATGCGCAGCGAAGGAACATGCCATGCACGGGCTTCGCCGCTAGCAGTATATCCCAGGTAATCGACACGGGCCGAAAGCCGCAGTTTGGAATGTTTCTGCCAGGCGAGCTCTCCGGTAAATTCAACCAGCGATGGATTGTCGTACACTACATTCATCTTGTTCCAGTTTCCATAACTGGTATCGTTTACATAGAAATACTGGTCGGTGAGCTGCACGTAACTGGCCCGCAGGTTAAACGACAAACGCGAACTCACCGAGCCGCGCAATCCGGCATACCAGCGGAAGGGTTTCCATACGTTGCGCATTTCAACTGTGTTGATCAGGAATGGATTCTCATCCGTGAGACTTTTATACGAAGCACGTTCGTAGCGTGTATCGGTTCCGAGATTCAGGATGATGAAATTCTCGTACAGTTTCAAGTCGAAATCCAGCTCCGGTGCAATTCTGAACATCTTCGTATCGCCCATGCCCGAAAACAGCGAAATGCCCGCGTTCAACCGCCATTTATCCTGCTTGAAACGTATGCCCGGACGCAGCGTGAGTAGCGTATTGTCGCTTTCGATCGAGTCGTTGTTGTTCTTGTAATAATCGATGTCGCCTTTCACAAATAAATCGAAATCGCGGTAGTAAAACGATACATCGCCGTCGATATTCACATTGTTCTCTTCCGCATTGTTGAGGTCGCGGAAATTATAATACGAAATGCCCGTTCTAAATTTTGTAGCCTGCGAATCGACCGGATACAAATCGTGTATTGATGCGTTTACCCCCACCAGTTGATAACGCTGTTTTAGCGAGTTTTTATTGACATCGAAATCGAACCAAACCGAATTAGAATCGGCAAGATCTACAGCGTTTATGCCGTAATAACGTAGTACGCGACGGTCGTAATTGATTCCGCCGGTTAAGGCTGTTTTTTTGATAAACGATTTTCCATTGAGGGCAAGTAGGTTCTGACTAAAGCCCGAATACGGCACTTCCGCAATTTTGCCATCCGACGATAAATGCCTGAAATGCACTCCACCCAATAGTTTTTTCGAGCGCGTAGAATTGTAAAAGACCTCAGCGTATGGCGTCATGTACGTTCCAAACCCGGCCTTGGCGTAGCCCGGATAAATTTTCTTGAGCAATTCGCCGCGCATGTTGGCCGCCTTAATCGGGTCTACTTCGAAAATCGTAGCATGCTTGCGACTATAAAGTTCGTAATCGATAGAAACCTTGTTTTTCGCGCTGTCCTGGATTACGGCTTCTTCGCTCACCTTTTGCACATCGGGAATGCGTGGACGGTATGCGCCGATTATGTCCATGGATGTATGTCCGGGCTGGGCAAAACTGAATGTGCAGGTGCTCATTAGGAGCATCACTCCGAATATGTTGCGCATTTTATTCATCTTTTCCTCCTTCTTCTTCAGGATTTGCATTGGTAGGTTCAAACAGCGAGTCTTCGCCGCCTCGGTTCAACCGTATTTCGCCGGGATCGCCCGGTTCTGTAGGTGTAGCCGGCTCCTGTTCCTGCAGGCGGATGCTCTCGAGTCGTTTCTTTGCCAGTTCTCGCAGCTCCTCGCCTTCATGATTTTCGATTACACTTTCGAGCGTTCGTTTCGCCTGGAAGATGTTACCGAGTTTAACGTAATTATCGGCCAGAAGAATGAAGCCTTTTGCCAGCCAGTAATCATACGAGGGCATTTCATCAACAAGTTCAAAAACCGCCTTTTCACAACGTTTGTAATCGCCTTTGTTGTGATGAATTTGTGCAATGTAATAGCGCGATTCGGCCCCGATTTCGGAGTTCGACTTTTTCAACTTATTGAATTCGGTCATCGCCGCATCTTCATCACCGGCATCAAACAACGAGCGTGCTATGATGATTCGGGCTTCCTGTTTCAAATCATCGTTGGCCTTTTCGGTTTCCAATACTTTGCGGGCATAATTCACCGCGGTCGATTTGTCGCCAATTTGCTGCGAAAGTCGCATGATGTTGCTGCGTGCCTGCATGGTATGGTCGGCGTTCTCGGCCGAATTCTCGAGTGCTTTGAAATAGGTTATGGCCTCTTCGGGCTGTTCCTTCTGTCGCTTGTAGATGCCAAGCATGAGATTCGCTTCCGCCGAAAATTCGTTCTGCGGGCGTTGCGCTATTTTCGCATACGTTTCTGCAGCTTCGTCAACACGCTTTAGCTTCATCTCACATTCGCCTTTCATGCCCAGCGCTTTGAGGCTGAAAATTCCTGTTGGGAAATTTTTAAGGTAGGCCTCAAACTGCGGTATCGACTTCTCGCAGTTGCCTTCTTTCAAATAAATCGTTTCGGCCGATTCCCAGGCAGTTGAATCGAGCGTGGTGTTTTTCAACTGCTCCATGCCTTTTTCCTTGGCCAGTTCCTGAAACTCGATCACATTGCCGCTTTCGGTATAAATGCGTTTCAAGCCAATCTGGGCATCGCGAAATTGCGGCGTGCCCGGGTATGAATCAATAACTTCCAGATACAAAGCTTTTGCTTCATCATCGCGGTTCTGATTGTAGCGAATTCCGGCCATCTGTAGCTTGGCCATGGGTATAAACGACGATGAAGGATGATTCAGTAAAATGCCGTTGTATGTTTCATAAGCTTCTTCATACCGCGCCTGATTTTCGAGCGTGCGGGCAATCTCCCATTTCGCATCATCTACAAATGCCGAGCGTGGGTGATCGCTCAGAATTTGTCGGTGCGTTTTAATCTGCGCCTCCGATTTTCCACTTACCATTTGCGCCATTCCTTTCTGGTATAGCGCATAATCGGTTTCGGCCTGGTTTAGCTGGATCGCTTTCTCGTAACTATCCATGGCACCGCTGTAATCGCCTTTCATGAAGTAACAATCGCCGCTCCGAACGAAGGCATCCGCCGCTATTTTTATTTCTTCGGGCGCATATTTGGTGGTGTATTTCCTAAACCATACCAAGGCATTGCTATACTCTTTCTGTTTAAAAAAAGCATAGCCCAGATTGTAATTGGCTCGGTTAAAAATCTTTTGATTGAAGGCATTCAACCCATAAATAAACGATTCGTATCCTTTCACCGATTCGGCATATTTGCCCGAACGATAGAGGGCTTCGGCTTTCCAGTAATTTGCTTGTGCGGTTAATTCTTTGTTTTCGGGGAAAGCAAGCGAGCGGTCGAAATGCACGATGGCTTCGCTGTTGTTTTTGTCGTTCAGCAACTCGAGTGCGCGGTAATAGGCAACCCGCTGGTAAGCTTCCTTCAGCGCCTTATTCTTATTCTTGATGCGGTCGAGCGATTGCAGCGCAACGCGGTAATTTTTGGTCGACATATAAATGCTGGCCAGGAACGAATTGGCTTCATCCATGCGCTTGCTGTTCGGATAAGCATTCATGTAATCTTGCAAGGCTCGCACGGCCTCGTCGTATGGGTCGGACCCAAGTTCATAAGCCAGTTTGGCATAGTCGAATAGTGCCTGTTCCTTGAGCAGTGTATCGAACGAAGTTTTGGCGGCTTCTCCCCACGAATTGCGCGCGAATTTCTTTTGTCCGTTTTTCAGTTGGCAATAGCCCAAATGATACCAGGCATTTTGTCCCAATGCATCCTCGTTTCCACAGGCTTTTTCGAAGGGTTCGATAGCCTTGTCGAAGGCTCCGGTTTTGAAATACGTAAAGCCTAACTGATAATAATCGTCGCGGCTTAAATCGCTTTTACTTTCGTCGCGGTATCGTTCGAGGTAGGGGAGGGCTTCCTTGTAGCGGTCGGTATTGTAATACGATTCGCCGATTAAACGTGCAATCTCGGGTTTGCGTTTGCTTTGTGTGGTATCGAGCACCGATTGGGCGTAGGTTATAACCTTGTCGTATTTTTTTTGCAGGAAGTAAATCTGGGATATGTAAAACGGCACAATGCGTCCGAAGGTCTCATCCTGGCTTAGCTTGTTGAAATGCTCTAATGCCGACTCGAAATTCTCCTGGTGATATTGGATGTGTGCGTAGTAGTACGTTGCGGTTGCGGCGTAATCCGAATTGCCGTCCTTTACCATGGCAAGTTCTGCCAGTGCCCGGTCGAAATTATCGAGCTTGAAATAGGTGTATCCCAATTTGAAATGGAATTCATCCTGATCGCTTTCATCGAGCATTTCGGGGTCAACCTGCCGGAACCACTGCTCGGCTTTCTTGTATTTTTTATCGCGGAAAAAGAATCGCCCAAGCTGGTACCAAGCTTCTTTCACCAATGGACTTTCGGGGTGCTCGGCGATGAATTTGGTAAGCAGGAATTCGGCGTCGGGATTGAACAATTCGACCGCGCACAATGCAGCATAGTATTGCGCGGCTTTGGCGGCTTCATTGTTTTTGGGTTGCGATGCATTCAGGAAATAATCATATTTCTTCTGAGCAGCAGCATATTTTTCTTTGTCGAACAATTCGGTTGCGCCGCGGTATTCAACACCCTGATCCCACCAGATTGGAGATTGTTGTGCATTTAATACGGCATGAATCAGACAAAACAGCAGGAGAGCCGGTTTTCGCATGGATACACGTTTTCAAAGAGTAAAATTACGTGGTCGATATGCTGTGCAGATTGGTTTGGGTTTTAATTATGAACGGATAAATGTTCATTCGAATTGTGCAGCGCACAAAATCGGTAAACCAACTTACTTCGAAGGGGCGTTTTTTCCGGCCCTTGCTTTCAGGTAGGTGCGCACCACCGGAATCGCCGTAAGAATAATCAATCCGAGAATGATATATCCAAGGTAATGCTCGGCATCGGGCCAAATTTTTCCCAAAAAATACCCGAGGCTAACGAGCGATCCCACCCAGGCGGCAGCACCGGCAATATTGGCCAACATGAACGTTCCGAAGGGCATCTTTACAATTCCCGCCACAATAGGCGCAAAGGTGCGAACAACCGGTAGAAAGCGCCCAATTATGAGGGTTCTAATTCCGTAATGCTGATAATACTGCTCAGCTATGGCAATGTGGTTTTTACGAAAGAAAAAAGTGTCTTTTCGTTTATACAGGTTCCGACCGGCCTTGTTTCCAAAATAGTACCCGAAGGTGCTTCCCAGAACAGCCGATCCGAATATACCACTTAGCACCAGAGCGAAAGGATGCTCAAGTACTCCGGTCGCGGTTAACAAACCTGCTGTAAACATGAGCGAGTCGCCCGGCAAAAAGAAACCGAAGAACAATCCGTTTTCAATGAAAACTACAGATAAAAGAAAAATTAATCCACCATAGCGAATAATGTTTTCGGGCTGGAAAAACGTAAAAAAATGTTGGATTACTTCCCAAAATTCCTGCATGGCGAATCACCGTATTTAATTTATCAAGCCTGCCGCAAATTAGCGTTAAAATTTGAGGATGGCAGGAGGATTTGGAAAATTAACATTCGTCTCTATTTATAAAAAAGCACTTTCGACCAAAACTCTCCCCGATCACGAACTCCAAATGCCTGCACCTCTGCCTTACCCGATGCATAAAACATCAGCTTGAAAAACCCCGTTTGCTGGTCGTCCATGAAATGTGCCGGATAGCGATACCGTAAAATCGGACTCAATTTCGCACCGCTACCGCTCACAAAGTAATGCGCTTGTTGGTCCGAAAAGTACTGCATATTGTGTTCGTGCCCCGAAACGTAGATACTTTGAGGATGCTTACTCAGAATCTTCCTCAGGTCCCGTCTCAGTTTATTGTAACGTGGCTGATGGATATCCTGGGCAAAGTAGCGGTCTAAGCCAAATAATCCAAACAAACGAAGTGGCGTGTAGGTAAATAGAAAACGAAAGGGCTCTTTGCGTTGCCCGTGTTTGCCGTTCGTAAAAACAGGATGATGCCCCGCAACGACTACAAATTTTTTCTGCTGTTCGGCTTCACTCAGAAGCTTGTCGAGTTCCTCGAGCGCTGCAGCCGCAGTTTCCTGTATGCTTTTTTCGTCGTGATCAACTTTTCGCAACACACCATGCTGCAGCCACCATTGGGTGTCGAGCAGAATGAGCGAAACCTGCGGATGCAATTCACGCATTTCAGGACCGGGTGATCCGGGTTTGGCAAAGTAAACAGCGCCCAAATTTTTCAGGATTGAATTTCCTGTTGTAAAGGCGTTGGCCAATTCAGCTTGTCGTTTTACGGCCTTTAGTCCCGAAGCTTTTCCGGCAGACCAGTCGTGGTTGCCTGGAATAATATTCAGATTTCCTCTGTAGGTACTAAACAGTTCGAGCTGCGCAGTAAGTATACGTTCCGAGCGCGCCTTGTCTGATCCCTTTTCGATTCCGGCCGGATAAATATTGTCGCCCAATAGAACAACCGAGCTTTTGGGATTGTCGATTGCTTCAAACGCCAGTAAAAAGAGTGCTTCCGATGGAATGGTGTCTTTTCCCGTATCGCCGGTGAAAAATAGTGTGTGCAGCAACGTATCCTGCTGCGCATGCAGAATTGATGACAATAAGAGCGCAAATAGAACAATGCGTTGCACGGTGTAAATGTACTACGAATATTCGTGAACCATAAATAAGCCTTGCAGGGCGGGCATGGAATATTGGTTAAATTTGCCCTTCGCTATGTTGGCAAAAGGAAATTCCTTTTTCGGGAAATTGGTTTTAGGACTGAATATCGCTGCGGGGGTGGGACTGCTTTTTTCATACCTCGCATTGTATATCTCGCCCGAGTATTTTTGGATGCTTGCATTTATGGGATTGGGATTCCCTTTCCTCTATCTGCTCAATGTGCTGTTTGTTTTTTACTGGTTAGTAGTGCGCAGGAGATATGCTCTGATTTCGGGTATCTTACTCGTGTTTGGAATCGGAAAAATTAGTACCATCTACCAGTTCAATAAACCAACCTCGCGCGAAACCATTCTCGAATACAAAACCGCCGATTCGGCTGTGCATGTGCTTTCATATAATGTGCGCTTGTTCGATTTGTACAACTGGACCGATAACAAACTTACGCGCAATAAAATCATGGATGTTATCCGTAAGGAGCAGGCCGACATCATTTGTTTTCAGGAATTTTTTTACGATGATACCCGTAAGTTCAACACGCTCGATACACTCCTCCAAATACAACCTGCACGATTCAAGCATGTCGAGAACACCGCCACAGTGAAAGAAGTAAACCACTGGGGCATTGCAACACTCTCGCGGTATCCAATTGTGAATCGCGGCATCATTCCGTTTAAAGACAGCACCGATAACATCTCAATTTTTACCGATGTGCGGATTTACGGCGATACGGTGCGCGTTTACAACCTGCACCTCGAATCAATCCGTTTTCGTAAAAAGGATTACGAAGCACTGAAAACGTTTACCGGCATCGAAGACCAGACTAACCTCGATGGACCTCAGCTAATCATCGAGCGCATGCGCAGAGCCTTCATTCGTCGGGCTCGCCAGACCGACGAGATCCGAAAGCATATTGAATCCTGTCCGCATCCCATTATTTTGTGCGGCGATTTCAACGATACCCCCAACTCGTATACTTACCATCAAATTGCCAAGAATCTGAATGATGCCTTTCACGAAGTTGGTTCGGGCATGGGAACAACCTACATCGGCATGATTCCCTTTTTACGCATCGATTATATTTTGTATTCGCCCGAATATTTCACTCCGCTTTTCTTCCGTATTATCCCTAAAAAACTGAGCGATCATTACCCGATTTCGAGTGCGTTGCGGTATGGGAAGGTGAAATAGTTATTCTCCGCGTGGGTGGGCCTTTTTATACACTTCACGCAGTTTTTCAATCGAGTTGTGCGTGTATACCTGCGTAGCACTCAGGTTGGCATGGCCCAGAATTTCCTTAATTGAATTTAAGTCGGCACCTTTGTTCAGCATTTCGGTGGCAAAACTGTGGCGAAGTACGTGTGGACTACGTTTCGATTGCGTACTAATTAGGCTGAGGTATTTGCGTACAATGCGGTAAATTTTTTCGGGATATAGGGACTGGCCCTTTGCGTCGAGAAAAAGCCCGGCCGCCCCTTTCAGGTTGATGCGTTCCCGTTCTTTGAGGTATGCTTCTATTTGTGCCAGCAGATGGTCGAACAGCGGAATAATGCGTTGCTTGTTGCGCTTCCCGGTAACCTTGAGTTGTTTGTTTCGAAAATCGACATCGTCAACCGAAAGTCCGAGTAGTTCGGCGCGCCGCATACCGGTTCCGTAAAGAAGTTCGATGATCAGGTGGTCGCGCTGGCCTTCGAAGCCGGCCGGAAATTCGGCACGATCGAGCAAAAAATCGAGGCGCTCGGCCGCCACGTATACCGGAAGTTTCTTGGCAACCTTGGGCGAAACAACCTTGAGCATCGGATTGGTTTCGATCCAGCGGTTTTTAAGAGCGTATTTGAAAAAAGTTTTAAGCGCCGTTATCTTTCGATTTACGCTGCGTGGTTCAATGCCTTCTTCGAGCAATTTTACGAGCCAAGAGCGAATCTGAACAGCCACAATGTCTTTTAAATTAAGCGAGTCGCCTTCGGCCGAAAGAAATGCGGTAAACTGTTTGAGATCGTTTTGGTAGGCAATTACCGTGTGCTCCGAAAAACGTTTTTCGTAGCGCAGGTAATCCACGAAATTCGAAATGGCTTCCATTAGCAGTTTATATCTGAATAACGCAATGTGTTTATTCAGTGTATATGCGCTCTATTTCTGCGGCATATTTCTCCAGAATAATGCGGCGCTTGAGCGATAATTTTGGAGTCATCTCGCCACCATCAACCGACCATTCTTTTGAGAGCAAGGCAAATTTTTTCACACCCTCGTAGCTGCCGAAGTTAGCATTTAGCCGATCTACTTCCGACTGGATGATTTCGTTTACACGCGGATGTTTGATAAGTGCATCCGGATTTTTTTCTGAAATTCCTTCGGCCTGCAGTTTTACCATCAGGGCCGGAAATGCGGGAACGATAAGCGCAGCTGGATGCTTGCGATTTTCACCAATTACCATAATTTGTTCGATGAAACTCGATTCCTTGAATTTATTTTCCATCGGTTGCGGAGCAATGTATTTTCCGCCCGAGGTCTTAAACATTTCCTTCTTACGATCGGTGATATACAACAATCCGTTCTCGAATTTGCCGATATCGCCGGTATGGAACCAGCCGGCTTTCATCACTTCATCGGTGGCATCCTGGCGTTTGTAATAACCTTTCATTACGTTCGGTCCCTTGCAAAGAATTTCGCCATCCTCGGCAATTTTTACCTCCACATCGCGAATTGTAACGCCAACCGAGCCAAAGCCACGCATGCCTTTATCGAGGCGGTTTACCGTAATCACCGGCGATGTTTCGGTCAATCCATAGCCTTCGAGCACATTGATACCGGCAGCTGTAAACACCCTGCCCAATCGCGGTTGCAGCGCTGCAGCGCCCGAAACAATAACGCCTACATTTCCGCCAAGTGCCTCACGCCATTTGCTGAATATGAGCT
>CANMGM010000006.1 GCA_947497195.1 Bacteroidota bacterium | reverse complement strand
GCACCCAAAGCGGATGAAAAATCGGCACTAATGACTAACATTATCAGATTTTATCGGATACATAATTGTTTATACACACCTAAAATCTACACACTATAATTTCAAATTGTTTAGGTGAAAAAATAACACAACATCTCAGTATTGGAGTGAAATTGGTGTTAAGCCTAAAAATGATTATGGTATGAACTATAGCGTTGAAAATTTCGTTACAGAGTCAGGTCAAACTGTTGGGTGTAAACAAAAATGTATGGTTCAAAAGAACCAAACATTAAATCTATTGCCTGAACAGGTTAAAAATCTAAGGTCTGGTTCCTCAATCGCTTAATCTTCTAATAGTAAGATAAAACCTTTAGTTTTTTGGGTGGAGTCAATTTGAGTACTTTCTATGTTAACTACAATTGTTCCATCAGGAATAAGTTTACTCTTATCACATTTAATCGGCATTGTCATTCTCCATTCATATCCGTTACTCGGTTCACGGAGTAAGTATGTTTTTGTTTTGTAATACCAATAATTAGCGGTGTCACTACCCATAACCAAATTACTATTTTGTTTAGTTTTAAATTTATTAAAACTGGTTGTCTGACATTTAACGGAAAAAGACAACATCGTGGTAGTAAGAATTAACAAAAATGTCTTCATAGTTATTAGTATTTAATTGATATGCAATTATTTATAAGTAAATAACTCTTAAATTCACGATAGAGATTCCAATTAAATTGAAGTAAAACCAGCCTTGTTTATTTGGGCTTATTTTCGGAAAACAAATAGGGATCTATTTTTTTCCACATTTCATTTTCGTATACCTCCAAGATGGCATTCAGTTCAGGAATCGGCGCAGCTTGTGCACCCGGAAGAAGTCCACGCACCAAATCTAGCTTCATCACAATGAACCAAACAAAAGCTTCAATCTCATTTGTTGTCATCGAACCGAGATGCTTCAGATAGAAATCGCACTCGAGTTTATATGCTGCTGCCAATTCGGCTATAATATTATTTCTATCATCTGGTTTACAACGTGTTAATTTTTGTATACAGGCATCTGTTTCCGAATTGTACATTCCGAATTTTGACTTCATACTTTCGTATCCCAATTCTATAGGGTCTTTAGCCATTCTGGATGCTGCTGTATGTTTTAAGTTTTAAAGCAGCAGCAATATCATAACGTTGTGCTTTAATAAAACAATGAATTAGGTTGTGAAGATTAACGATAAATTGGTTATCGTTTTCAATTTCGCTAACTATTAGTTTTTTAGCAACTCGGTTGAGTGATGTTTCGGGGGCAAAAAATAAATCATCCAGTTTTTCTTTTTCCATGATTTCAAAAAGCAGTTCGAGAAGTTCTTTGTCCCGAATCAGCTCTTCGATTTGTTTACCGTCAAGAATAGGATAATATTTGGTTGAATTCAATTGGTCTTCTTTCATTTCTTCTCTTTTTCGTCCTCAAGAAATTTTCGAAAAGCCTCTTCAATAACCTCCGGATCTTCGGTAAAGCAATACAATAAGCGTTGTGCACAGCTGTAATTGTAATGCGCCACTCTTAACGCCATAATCGATAAAATTAAAAAGATGCAATAAAAAACAAGGAGGAAATAATCTAGGCCGGTTCCAAAAGAGTTATATCGAATGTTGTTGTCGATTATTTGATAATATATGAAGCTAATCAAGATCAAAAACAAACTGTTCTCGATTAACCGTCGCCTGCAGTATTTAACATCCTGAGCTAATTGCTCCAACTGGCTTTCATAATTTTCCATTTCTGTTTTTTCAGTTTCCATGAATTAAACGTATTTTTATTTTGTACAACGAACACAGGTAATCGATTCGTGTGCATCAACTCAAATATAGTAGATTGCCGTTCCAAATCAAATGCAAAATTTGAATAGCCTTGAGGATTTTGTTCGACTCTAATTTGGGATGAAAGCACTGATTATTGGACATGTATGGCCAGAGCCCGGCTCTTCTGCTGCAGGTGCTCGTATCAATGAAATAATGCATTTGCTTTTTGCAAATGGCTGGAACCTAACTTTTGCAAGCGCATCACAACGCGGCGAATTTGTCCGTTTTCCTAGTGGTGTAGCCGTAAATGAAGTTCAAATTGAGTTGAATAGCTCAACATTTGATGTCTGGTTACAAGAACTGAAGCCCGATTTGGTGCTGTTCGACAGGTTTATGAGTGAAGAACAATACGGCTGGCGTGTTGCAGAAAAAATTCCGCAAGCTGTTAGGATTCTCGATACCGAGGATCTACATTTTTTAAGGCATGCGCGCGCAAAACGGATTCAAAACAGTTTGCAGGATGAGGAAATTGACTTTTTTAACAGTGATGCATTCAGAGAAATTGCGGCAATATACCGAAGTGACCTTAGTTTAATTATTTCCAATCCCGAATTGGAAATACTGAAGAACACTTTTAATATTCCCAATGATTTGCTCGTGTATCTTCCATTCTGTAGGCGATTCCAGTTGCATGATTTGGAGAAGAGCGCAAGGCCCGAATTTGAACACCGAAGAGGTTACACAATGATTGGAAGTTTTCAGCATGCACCCAACCGTGATGCCGTTTTAAATCTGAAAGACAACATCTGGCCAGCAATTTTAAAGCGCCAACCTGATGCAGAGCTACATATTTATGGATCATACATGCAGGCAAAGGATAGACAGTTGCACGATGTAAAATCAAATTTCTTCATGCATGGTCGTGTTGAGGATGCTTTCGCAGCGATTCAAAAACATCGTGTTATGCTGGCACCTTTGCGATTTGGGGCTGGATTAAAAGGGAAGCTTGTTGATGCAATGCAGTGCGGAACGCCATTCGTAACAACTGATGTTGGAGCCGAAGGAATACACTGCATGCCACAATCTGTGCTGAACGATGTTGATGGTTTTGCGCAGAGAGCGGTAACGCTTCACAATCAAAAAAAGGAATGGAATGATTCCTCATTAGAGGGCTCGCGCGTTTTTAGGGAGCAATTTGCAGATGCTACATTACAAACCGAATTTTTATCTGTCTTAAGCTACATTTCAGCCAATATCGAAAAACATAGGAAGAAGAACTTTACAGGAGCTATGCTGATGCATCATCGAATGCAAAGCACACGTTTTTTATCGAAATGGATCGAAGAAAAAAATAAAAAAGGGTAATGTGTTCAACTTTAATTTTTTCATTCAATTTTTGCATACGCCAATCATTGTTGCTTGTAGCGAAGCATAAAACCGTACATTTCGCGTTCATACACACATGCGCAATTCAATTCTGCTCCTCCTTATTTTTCTTGAAGTATTACGGTTAGATTCCCAAGCCCAGACCGTTTTAATGCTGCGCTCCGATGCAGCTGTGCAATGCAGTATTACAAGATTAGGTGATGCCATTTTAATGAAAGATAAGCTCTTTGCTGAGTTTAAGCTCGACAATGCATATAGGGCAATCGAATTGCCACAGGCCGGATATTATTTCATCAATGTACGGGACGCTTCGACCGGAATTTGCGTTGTAAACAACGATACAGTTTGGACCGATTGGATAGGGAAGGAGGAAAGGGCAATCATCCTGAAAGGTGATTCACGCGCATTAAACCTGGCCATGTGGGCTGTCGATTCGCTCTGTGATGTTCGATTGCTTGAACTATTGAAATTTGCGGCAATTCGTCGCGCCAAAGAGGTAAGGTATTTTACCGATACGCTTCGTAAAAACTATGAAAAGCATCCTTCGACCTTGCTGAGAAACTATGTTTTTTACCGAACGGCCTATGTTGAAATCGTTGCCGAATCAGACTCACGCGCCAGGCTTATGCAAAAGTATTTCGAACAGGATGCAGAACCGGCCAATCTTGCTTGGATTGAAAGTTTTAGAAATTTATACAATGGATTTATCCTTCAAAAACTCAATGCCCGCAATGGCTTAAAGTTGCAAAATGCAATTCGCGAAAAAGCATGGCAACCCTTGTGGACAGAATTTCGAAGCGACTCTTTAGCCATGCATCCCGAAGTGCGCGAATTCGCATTCTTACTCGGCATAAGTCAACTCAGAAATCAAAACGGCTTTCGCGATGTTTCCTTCGAATGGATGCTCGATTCGCTCATGGCTCAATCAATTTATCCGCAGGTAAAACAATGTGCAGCAACAATTAAAACCGATTGGTTAAAGTATGCGAAGGGAAGCGAAGTGCCAAACTTTAGCTTCAATCTTTTAAGCGGAAAAGCCATGCGCCTTTCAGATCTGCGGGGAAAACCGGTTTACCTATGTTACTACGCAAGTTTTTCGCAGGCAACCTATCGTGAACTGGTTATGCTGCAAGCCTTTAAGGAACGATTTAAAAATGAAGTTGAATTCCTCGTCGTGGTAAAGACTTCAGAGAAAGCAGGGTTGAACCGTGCGCTCGAATCGATAAAAAATATTTTGTTGGTTGCCGATTTCGCATCCTGCTCTGATGCATTTAAGGATATTCCCGAAACACCCAATGCCAATGGCTATTTTCTCATCAATCGCAAAGGACAGTACTATAAAGCTCCGGCAGAAGGTCCTGAGACAGGGGTCGAAGATTCGTTTTTAGGCTTAGTGAAGGATTAATTGTGCACAGAAACTTTCCAGGCTTCCCAAACATCGGCAATCGAAGGATAAGAGTTACATAGTTTTTCACCAGCTTCATCTGCCTTACACCAAATAGCCGATTCAATGTGTTCCTCTTGTTGCGCGATTGGTTGGCTATTTTGTTTTGAATACCCGCTAAACCAAATCGTTTCCTTTAAATAGGCTTTCCCCTTTTGCGTGTAGGTATGCCAAGTCGAACATAAGAAACGGAGTGGTTTTTCAAGACTTATACCGGTTTCTTCCGCGATTTCCCGTTCGGCTGCCAGTTCATCAGATTCACCGGCTTCAATTTTACCTTTAGGTAAGTCCCATTGCCCAAGGCGATGTATCAACAGGTAGTTACCATCATGGTTGCGTATGAGTCCACCTGCAGCCCTGATATATTTAAAATGGGTTTTCAACTGCGCGATTCCTTCGTCGAATGAGATCTCGTTTAGATACAAGTGACTGTGTTCAACTTTTTCGTTTTCAAGAAGTTTTATCGCTTCAACGATGGTCTGTTGACCCTTTCCTGAAAGTACGTGAAGTGGTAAGTTTCGCACAAAATCGGGTGTCAGATTGTTGAAAACTATGGATTTTTGGTTGAAGTAAACGACGTATTTTTGGGGCATGATTTTCAAAAAAGATACAGCGGAACAGCTTGCAGATTTTCTGCTGCAAATTAAAGCTATAAAGCTGCAGCCCACCAAACCCTTTCAGTGGGCATCGGGCTGGATGTCGCCCATTTATTGCGACAACCGTTTAACACTTTCATTTCCCAAGGTTCGCACCTTTATCCGCCAGGAAATGTCGAAGGCACTTGTTGAGAAATTTGAAAAGCCCGATGTTATTGCAGGCGTTGCAACCGGTGGTATTGCCCATGGTGCGCTCGTAGCTCAAGAACTGGGAATTCCCTTCGTATATGTACGTTCCGCCGCTAAAGGTCATGGTATGGAAAACCTGATTGAAGGTAAACTTGAATCGGGGCAAACGGTAGTTGTAGTTGAAGATTTGGTTTCAACCGGGCAAAGCAGCATAAAAGCCGTTCAGGCATTGCGCGAATCGGGAGCAATCGTGAAGGGACTTGTAAGCATTTTTGATTACGGTTTCGATACCGCACGCTCGGTATTCGAAAAAGAGAAATGTCCATTTTTTAGTCTGAGCAATTACGACATATTGCTGGAGAGAGCACTTGCCAATAAATATGTTTCCAAGACCGATGAAGATTTGTTGCGTTCGTGGAAGAACAATCCGGAGGCGTGGGGGTCTTCGCTCAAAATCGCCTGATTATGTTAACAATCAATACAGGATTTAAGAGCATTCCGGCAGATCGCAGCAAGGTATATGCTTATCTGGCCGACATTAACAATTTAAAAAACCTGATGCCCGATAGGGTAGAAGGCTGGAGTTCTGATTCCGACTCGTGTTCTTTTGCCATCAAAGGCATGGCGCAGATAGAAATGAAGGTGCGCGAGCGCTTGCCTGAAAGTAAAATTGTATTGGAATCGTTTGGTAAATCGCCTTTCCATTTTACATTGGAAGCCGAATTGCGCGAAGCCGCCGATAAAACCGAAGTTGCGCTTCTGTTCAACGGCGAGATGAATGCATTCATGAAAATGATGGCCGAAGGCCTCTTGACGAATTTCTTCGGTATGCTGCTCGAAAAATTGCCGGCACAGTTTGCGTAAACAGCATATTCATACAAGTTAAGATTGCGCATAACTTTGTTGAAATCTGCTTGCAACAAGTTTAAACGCAAAACTAAATTCATTCATTTTTGTACAAACTTTACAAACCCTATGAAAAAACTCGTAATCGGGGCTTCGCTTGCAGTGGCAGGCCTTCTGTTTTCTTGTTCCGGTGGTGCCGGTCCTGAAGAAACTGCTAAACTTTACCTCGACGCTGTTAACGCCGAAGACTTCGACAAAGCAAAGGAATATTCAACGAAAGAGTCGGCTGGTATGCTCGATTTTATGAAGAGTATCGCCAGCATGAGCGGAGAGAAAAAAGCAGATACTCCCAAAAAAGAAATCAAGGACCTAAAGTGTAAGATTGAGGCAGGCGATTCGCTTGCAGTTTGCTCCTTTGTAGTAGATGGCAAGGAAGAGAAGCTCAACATGAAGAATGTTGAAGGCAAATGGTTGGCGCATCAGCCGAAAGAAGGCCCACCGGGTGGACTCGATCCTGGCATGATGGATATGGATGCGCCAAGTGATTCGGCAGGAGCAGTTCCAGCTTCTGAACCTGCAGAACGCGCTGAAACCAAGTAATATTCAACACCAATGCGTAGATTAAAACGCTTGGTGCTACTATTTACAGCCCTTTTTCTGGTTGCGCTGGTGTATTTTGTTTACCAGTTGTTTTTGAACCCCGAAAACACAAAACAAATTTACTATCCACTTAGCGAAGCAGAAAAAGGGCTTCTTCGTTCCGGTGATATTCTATTGCGCAAAGGATATGGATATTTTTCCGAAAAAATTGCCGGAGCCGATACGCCGCCCTACCAGGTTTCGCATTGTGCCATGCTGGTAAATCGAAACAACACGTGGCAGGTTGTGCATGCCTTGTCGAGTTCGGTTGCTCCTTTTGATGGCGTTCAGTACCAGCCGCTCCAACAATTTCTAAATGAATCGCAAGCCAATTCGCTGCTGATTTGTCGCTTTAAAACTTCAGCAGATACATTGCGACAAATTATTCGCGAAACATCGCGCTATGCAGAAGAGAAGCGGGCATTCGATCATACATTTGATTCTGATGACACTACATCCATTTATTGCACCGAATTGTTCAAATTATCTTTCACTAAAATCCTAGGGCGCAATTTGTTTCAGACCAGCTCCGATCTAGAAGGAAAATCGCTATTCAATTTCGGCGCTTTCAAAGACACTGCTGAGTTCGAATGTGTACTCAATCATCAGTTACTGTTAAAAAATAAATAATTGATTTTACGCCAGACTGTGAGCGATGAAAATCCTTATATTCGAGCGATTTTATATTATCAAAAATAGTATGCGCTACACCACAACTGTGCTGATTATGCTGCTTTTTCATGGCGGTTTTATCATTGCTCAAACAGACGATTTATTCTCGAAGGGGCTCGCAAAATTAAACGAGCAGAAATATGCTGAGGCCCTCACGCTATTTAATCAGACCATCGAGTCTGATGCAGCGAATGCAAAAGCATATTACAACCGTGGAATTTGTAAAACAGAATTAAAAGATTTTAGTGGTGCGGTTGCTGATTTTTCACAGTATATCGCCAAAGAAAGTACTGCCGATGATAAAGCCTATTTTAGTCGCGCACAGGCAAATTATTCGGCTCAAAATAAGGATGCTGCCTTGAACGATTACCTCGAAGCAGGCCGAAAAAATACGGCCAATGCAGAAGCTTTTTACTATGCCGGTGGAATTTATTTCGAACAAAACCGCTACGATGAATCTATCGATGCTTTTTCAAAAGCCATTGCTGCAAACAACGAATATGCAGAAGCTTTTCACGACCGTGGCAGCGCAAAACAAAAAAAGCAGGATTTGAAAGGAGCCGCCGACGATTACCGTCAAGCGGCCAAACTTAAACCTGCTTTGGTAGTAGCATATGTGAATTTATCAAATGTACTTCGTGCTCAAGGCGATTTGCAGGGAGCGCTTGTTGAATTGGGATTTGCCATTAAAATCAATCCGAAACTCAGCGACAGTTATGTTAAACGAGGCCGCATCAAATACGAACTGCAGGATTATGAAGGTGCGCTTGCCGATATGAACAAAGCTATTGAAGTAAATTCCGTCAATTACTATGCTTTTAATAACAGAGGTTGTGTAAAGAATAAATTACGCGATTACAAAGGAGCTATCGAAGATTTTAATCAGGCGCTATCCTTGAGTCCCGATTATTCTTACGCATTTCTTAACCGAGGAATTGCCAATGAAAACCTGAACAACACAACAGCTGCTTGTTCAGATTGGTCGGAAGCTTCAAAGCGCGGATTAGCAGAGGCGCAAACATTTTTAGATTCAGATTGCAAATAAGTATGAAAAATATTCGTATAACTATTCTATCCATCCTGCTTGCCTGTTCGGCAATTGCGCAGCAAAACGTAGATTTTACCAAGGAGAATTTCCCGACCGATAAAAAAGGATTAAAAGATGCCATAAATAACATTGAAACCGGCGATACCTATTTCTACAACGCCGATTATACGATGTATATCGCAATCGATTATTACCTGAAGGCCAATACGTTCAATCCAAACAATGCACTCCTCAATTTTAAGTTGGGTATTTGTTACCTCAATTCACCCAATAAATACAAATCGCTCGATTTCCTTACTAAAGCGTACTCATTGAACAATGAAGTAGATCCGCATATCAATTTTCATCTTGGCGAAGCGTATCACTTAAACCACGATTTCGATAATGCAATAAAGTATTACGCTCTCTACCGCTCTTCGCCGGTTAAGCGCGAAGGACTGGATCCCGATAAACGCATAACCGAATGCAACGAAGGCAAGAAACTATTGGCCAATCCAACTCGTGTTATAATTGAAAACATGGGGCCGGTTGTGAACTCAAAGTACCGCGAATACGCAGCTGTAATTTCGGCTGATGAATCGATTTTATTTTTCACCTCGCGTCGCGACAATACTACCGGTAAACTCATTGCCGACGATGGTCTTTACTTCGAAGATATTTATTCAACAACAAAACAAAACAGCATCTGGACGCCTCCTGTAAGTTTGCCAAGCCCCGTAAATAGCAAGGAACACGATGCCACCATCGCGCTTTCAAACGACGGCCAGAAGTTGTTTATTTATTCAGACGACGGCAATAACCATGGAGATATCATGATTTCGCGTCTCGAAGGGGATAAGTGGACCAAGCCGGAATCGGCTGGAGGAAAAGCCATCAATACCGATTTTTCTGAAATTCATGCCTGTTTCTCCTACGATGAAAAGTCTATTTATTTCGTGAGTAACAAAGAAGAAGGCAGTTTGGGCGGCTTCGATATCTATGTTACGCGATTGGGAGAAGATGGGAAATGGCAGAAAGCCGAAAATCTTGGTCCTGCAATCAATACCCCTTATGACGAAGATGCCGTTTTTATGCATCCCGATGGTAAAACAATGTATTTCAGCTCAAAAGGGCATAAAACGATGGGAAGCTTTGATATTTTCCGATCTGTTTATGAAAATGGACGCTGGTCGGAACCCGAAAACATGGGATATCCCATTAATTCGGCCGACCGTGATGCATTCTTCGTGGTTGCTGCATCCGGAAAGCGTGGTTATTATTCATCTGCAAAAATGGATGCGATCGGAGAGACCGACATTTACCGTATTACGTTATTAGGTCCTGAAAAAGATCCGATTCTTAGTGCCGAGGAACAATTGCTTTTATCGAGCAATCAAACCGTTCGAGAAGCTATTAAAATTGAGACTGGAGCAACTAAAACTTCGAAATTCGCTTCCAATGTTACCATCTTAAAGGGTATCGTTACAGATGCAATTACGAAAGACCCCATTGGTGCTATGATTGTAATTACCGACAATGAGAAAAATGAAGTTGTGGCAACATTCCAGTCGAATTCAAAAACCGGTAAGTACCTCGTTTCATTGCCTTCCGGAAAGAATTATGGTATCGCCGTTACTGCTGAAGGCTTTCTTTTCAATTCAGTGAACGTCGATCTACCGGCATCAAAATCCTACCAGGAAATCGAAAAAGATATCGATCTGAGCAAGCTCGAGGTTGGACAGAAAATTGTTCTTCGAAACATCTTCTACGATTTCAACAAATCTACATTGCGCAACGAATCAATTGCTGAACTCGACCGCCTCGAGCGCTTACTAAGTATTAATCCCTCGTTGCGCATCGAAATATCTTCGCACACCGACAATATTGGTTCTGCAGCTTACAACGAAAAGCTTTCACTGAGTCGTGCTGAGTCTGTGGTTGATTATCTGGTTAATAAAAAGAAAGTATCTAGAGAACGTCTCGAATTTAAAGGCTATGGTTTTGAACAACCAATTGCGCCCAATGATACAGATCAAGGACGGCAGCTTAATCGACGCACTGAGTTTAAAATCCTCTCCCGGTAGATTATGCTGTTGTATTTTTGAATGAAAGAAGCACACATCATCGAAACAGCCGATGGAAGCAGTTCCATTCATGCGCCACAGTTTAATGCTTCTTACCATAGTTTGCATGGTGCTTTGCAGGAAAGTCGACATGTTTTTATTCAACAAGGTCTCGATTTATTTACAGCATCCAATAAAATTCATTTGCTCGAAATTGGCTTTGGTTCAGGTCTAAATGCGCTGCTTGCATGGAATTGGGCAATCGAACATTCCGTGGAAATTAGCTACACCGGCATCGAAGCCTATCCACTTGATCCCGAAATGTTGCATGACTTTCATGTGGGAGATGCCGGTTCACGTGATCAATTTATGCAGTTGCATCAATCCGAATGGGAGGTTACCAATCATGTATCGCCTCTTTTTTCAATTCATAAAAAGAAACTGAATTGGCCTCAGTTTGAATTGGAACAACAATATGACCTTCTCTTTTATGATGCCTTTGCCCCGAACTGCCAGCCCGAACTTTGGGAAAAAGAAGCGTTAGAGTGCTGCGTAAATAGTATGCGTTCAGGAGGAATTTGGGTAAGCTATTGTGCGAAAGGTGAGGTGCGCAGAATGTTAATCAGCCAAGGTTGTGATGTTGAACGTTTGCCCGGTCCTCCCTTCAAACGCCACATGCTTAGGGCCCGAAAACATTAAATGCTTACTTTTGAAAAAAAATAATTCAATGAAAAACGCACTGCTAATCATCTGCCTTTTACTCGGAATCATAGCAACAGCTCAAAAAAGCGACTCGTTTGGCGATAAAATTAATGCGAAGGGTGCAATCGATGGCCCTACATTCGCACGGAACATTGAAGGGAAGGACTCTCTCGATACCAAACTCGAAGCTACGATTCAGTCGGTTTGTCAAAAGAAAGGCTGCTGGATGAATGTTGATTTGGGCGAAGGGAAATCGATGATGGTGCGTTTCAAGGATTATGGATTCTTTGTTCCCTTGGATGCATCAGGACGCAAAGCAGTGATGGATGGTCGCGCTTTCCGCGAAGTTATTTCTGTTGATATGTTGCGTCACTATGCAGAAGATGCAGGAAAATCGAAGGAAGAAATTGAAAAAATCACTGAACCCGAAACGCGACTTTCTTTCGAAGCATCGGGCGTTTTGATTTACAAGTAAGCATAGCCATGAAAGGTTTTATTACCGCAATTATGCTGAGCGGAATTGTGGTTTTGTGCAATAGTTTTTTGATAGAAAGTGATTTATCGAAACTCATGCGCACAATGACATCTGATGCCAAAAAGCTACGCGAAAAAGTGCAGAAGGGCGATAAAATTCCGATGTTTTACAAGAAATACAAGCGAATATATACTGCTTCGCCAAGTTCTGATAATAAGAAGGGCGATGAATTCGATGCGCTTGCAAGGGCTTTTTTAACCAACTGCGAACGCCTGCATAGCTCGGATGACGAAAATCGAAAATTAGCCTATAATGCGATGGTTACCTCATGCATTCGCTGTCATGAGAAATATTGTCCTGGCCCGCTGAGTATGCTGAAAAGGATGATTTTACCTTGAAGGGTTAATTTATCCCGGATTTAATCCAAGTGTTTTGCGAAGCAATGAAATGTGTGGGTTTTTTTCCTCCATCGCTTTTAATTTTTCGTCTGGAGTATAGGGACGTGTTTTAATTGGCGCTTCGGCCTTGGTAAGGTGCAACCGGATGGCGTAATTTTTCAGATTTTTCTGAAGATATTGTACCAATTCGTGTTTTGTATTTTCCAGCTCTCTTAGTTGACTTTCATTCTGCACCTGATAATAAACCTGGAAGTTTTCTCCAAGTTCGGGTTTACCTATCGTAAGGTTTCCGCACAACGCTTGTTTACCTGCTGTTCGCATCGAATCGGCATATGTGTTCCACGAAGAAATTAAGTCGTCGGTATCAAATGTTTCATTCGGCAGGACTTCGCGTACCGAATGATCGGCAATTATTTCTTCAGCGGTATTCGTTTTTTGTATTGCCTCACTTTGCGAAGTGAGATGCTTTTTAATAGAAACCGTTGGGCGCACAGCAGTAATTCCGCGCTGGGCTTGAACTACGGGTTTGTCGGCCGCTTGAGTTTGTGAAGTAGTTGGAACTATTCGTGCTTCGTTGGTTGCCGCGCGAGGAGATTCATCCTTTTTTTTTTCGGTTTCTACAGGCAATACGGAAGGATTAAACAATCCGCATAGTTTCAAAAACGCGAGTTCGGCTGCGAGTCGAGCATTTCGAGCACTTTTAAGGTTAATCTCGGTTTGATTTACCAAATCTATTCCGCGAATAAGTGCCACCGGTCCGCAAGCGTGGCTTTGACTTTGATACCGACTTTTCACACCGGCACTAACTTCAAGCAAGGGTAATGTTGCAGCATCGGTGCAAACCAATAAGTTTCTGAAATGTTCAGAAATCCCGCTAAGAAGGTTGCCCAAATCGAAACCATGCGATAAGATATCGTCTAAAGTTAACAAAGCCTGACTAAAACTTCCTTGCGAAAAGGCATCTGTTAATTTGAAGTAATAATCAAAGTCAAGTACGTTAAGATTTTGTATAGCAAGTTGATAAGTTATGGTATTTCCACCAGAGTAACTTACAATCTGATCGAACATTGACAAGGCATCCCGCAAACCACCATCGGCCTTTTGAGCAATTACATGCAGTGCTTCTGGTTCTGCTTGAATATTCTCGCTTTGAGCAACGTATTCAAGGTGCGAAGCAATATCGTCGACCAAAATCCGGTTAAACGTAAAGACCTGACAGCGTGAAAGAATAGTTGGAAGAATCTTGTGCCGTTCGGTCGTTGCAAGGATAAAAATGGCGTGACGTGGGGGCTCTTCAAGCGTCTTAAGAAAGGCATTGAATGCTGCAGTGCTCAGCATGTGCACCTCATCGATGATGTACACACCATACTGCCCAATCTGCGGTGCGAAACGCACTTGCTCAATTAGTGCGCGGATATCGTCGACCGAATTGTTGGATGCTGCATCCAGCTCGTGAATGTTGAATGATGCACTGCGGTTAAAACCTGTGCAACTTTCGCAACTGTTGCAAGGTTCGGTTTCTTCGGTTAGGTTAAGGCAATTGATTGTTTTCGCCAAGATTCGCGCACAGGTTGTTTTGCCAACTCCTCTTGGACCGCAAAATAAAAATGCTTGCGCAAGGTGATTGTTGCGAATCGAATTCTTAAGTGTGTTGGTTATAGTTTGTTGTCCAACAACCGATTTAAATGTAGCGGGACGGTATTTACGCGCTGAAACGAGAAATTGCTCCATCTTCCAAAGATAGAAGCATTGTGCTGAACTTAATGGATTGTTGACATCTTTTTGTCACCTTTATCCTTACTTTTGTTCGAAATCTGAATTGTTAAAATTTGAATTATGATAAATTATTGGAATAGAACTATCGTTAATACTACAAACGCTTTCTTATCAATGTTCCTATTATTGACGTTCATTGCTTGTGGAGACAAGGCTACATCCGGCACAACATCGGCTACAGGCGAGCGCTTAATTACAATTAAAATTACCGGGACTTCAATCGCAGATATGCGGTTTAGCCCAAACAACATCAGCATTAAAAAAGGCGATAAAGTAAAATTAACCCTTAACAATACGATTCGCGCTGAAGGGTTGTACCAAAATTGGGTTTTGGTTAATTTGGGTTCTGCTCAGGAAGTTGTAAACAATTCAATGGCCGAGGGAACACAAAACAATTATGTTCCTTCGGGTAAAAATGTAGTGGCTGCTTCATCACTGGCTGCACCTGGCGCTACGGTCAGCGTATCCTTTAATGCACCCGCGCCCGGAACGTATCAGTTTATAAGCACATTCCCTGGCAATTATCCAAAAATGACGGGCAAGTTGGTTGTCGAGTAATTGAATAACAATTCGTTGCTAATAAGTTTTTTCGACGCGTTTTGTAAATTGGAATATCGCATAGTACCTTCGGCATGATGAAAAAGCCGGAGTTTATACAGGTACTTTTGCGCAAATATCCACTATTGGCTAATCGCTATTTTCTTGCGTTCATTACGTTTTTAATCTGGGTAGTGTTTATAGATACAAGCAGCTTGGTTTCTCAATATTCCGGAAATCGAAAATTGTTTGAATTAAAGCGCGAAAAACGATATTACCAGCAAGAAATACGAAAAACAAAATCCGAGTTAAACGATTTGTTTTCAGACGAACATTCCCTTGAAAAATTCGCTAGGGAGCATTATTTCATGAAAAAAGACAGTGAAGATGTATGGATAGTTATGGATACATCGGCATTGTCATCAACCCGGTAATTAAATATCTTATTCCATTCGAATGCCCGTTTCATTTTCCGAATTTGATAAACAATCCTATGCGCTTTGGCTTGAAGCACTTCGAAAAGATTTAAAATCCGACGACGTAAGCCGCATAACATCACTTTCGAGCGGTGGAGTTCAAGGTGATTCATATCTGAGTGCTGATCAGCAACAGAAAACGCTTTCAATACGTCCTTTCAGAAGATCCATTCATCCTGAATTTGCTTACGCAAACGAATGGCAAAAGTGCGTTCAAATCAATGCCGAAGATCCGCTTCATGCCAACAAACACGCATTGGCAGCACTAAAGCATGGTGCAGATTCGCTTTGTTTTGATGGAATTGGAATTACAACACAGGAAGAGCTGCGCTTAACGCTGAAAGAAATTATTCCAGAATACATCGCATTGAATTTTACCAGCGGCGAAGGTGCTCCCGCACTTTTGTTTATGTTGGCCGATGAGTTTGCAAACCGTGGTAAATCAACGGATAAATTAACCGGATCCATTCAATACGATATTCTTACCGATTACGCACAACAGGGCAGTTTTCCATACTCAAAAACAGAGAGTTTTGCAATTCTACAGGCTATGCTCGAATTGAGTAGCAAAGAATTACCGCTGTTTCGAAACTTGGTTGTTAATGCAACGCTATTTCATGAGTCGGGAGCAGAGGAAGCCGATGAGCTTGCATTCATTCTCCATGTCTTTCAAGAGTATTTTGAAGCCTTTTCGGGAAGCATTACGCCCAGCCAACTTGCTAGAATGGCAAGGGTCAGAATAAGCAGCGGAGGCGATTATTTTCTGTCAATCGCCAAAACGCGGGCTATTCGCTTCTTATGGCATATGTTTCTGGATGCGTGGAATGTCGATAGCCGCTCGATTCAACTCGAAATCGCTGCCGAATCATGTTTGCGCAACAAAACCATTTACGACCCTTACAGCAACCTTATTCGCTCAACCATGGAAGGAATGTCGGCCGTTATTGGAGGAGCAGACTCTCTGACCCTGCATCCGCACGATGTATTTTGCGTCGAGCCCAGCTCCGATTCCTGGCGCCTTGCTTTAAATGTGCAGCATCTGCTACACGATGAGGCGCATCTCGATAAAGTGTGCGACCCTTCCTCGGGCGCATGGTTCATCGACCAGCTTACCCAAAAGCTTGTGGAAAAAGCGTGGGGTCAATTTGAAGCGCTGCAAAAACAAGGCTCTTTTTCTCAGCTTTTAGAAAAAGGAATTATTCAGGAACGGATACATGCCACCGCACATAGCGTTCGTAATGCGGTTAGAACCCGCAAGCATGGAATTATTGGAACCTCGCAGTTTTCCGCGCCAGGTGATGCACACGTTCCTTTTTTTCAGAAACGCGATCCTTTAGCTAAGCCACCAGCAATTAAAACTATAGAGCCTTTCCGTGAATCGGAATGGTATGAGCAAGCCCGATATTTTATCCAGAAAAAGAAAAAAAGTCAGGCCTACTTACTGGCTTTTGGCGATAGAAAAATGGCCGGAGTCCGTGTAGATTTTTGCCGCGATTTGCTCAACACGCTCGGATTCTCTATTCACTCGGGTTCCGTTCAAATACCTGCAGCCGATCAAATTCAATCTGCATCTGCACATGCTGCAGATATCATCATTTTGTGTGCATCCAATACCGATTATACAGTAGAGCAGGTGAAGGCATTGAAATCCGTCATCGGTTCAACACCACTATGGATTGCAGGCAAATGCGAAAATCGGGATGAACTGAAAAAGGCCGGAATCGACGATTTTGTTTTTCTTGGTTGCGATATGGAACTTCTGTTCAGAAAATTCTTGGTGCAAATGGTTAACAGCGAATCGTATGAAGCATAAGCCTTTTAGTGAGATAGCATTTCCGTGGAATGCGGAGACCTTGGAACGCAACGATAACCGTGCATGGAATTCGCCCGAAGGATTCGAAATTCATGGTGCTTACACAGCGGAAGCCAGAGAGCAACATGCGCACGTTGACTTTCACGCCGGAATTGCCCCTTTTCTGCGCGGGCCCTACACAAGCATGTACCGCACGCGTCCCTGGACAATTCGTCAATATGCCGGTTTTAGCACTGCCGAAGAAAGTAATGCGTTTTACCGTCGCAACCTGGAAGCGGGCCAAAAAGGTTTATCGGTAGCATTTGATCTGGCCACACACCGCGGTTACGATTCAGATCACGAAAGGGTAGAGGGCGATGTTGGAAAAGCAGGAGTAGCTATCGATTCGGTTGAGGACATGAAAATACTCTTCGACCAGATTCCACTCGATCAGATGAGTGTGTCCATGACCATGAACGGCGCAGTGTTACCGGTGATGGCTTTTTTCATTGTGGCTGCCGAGGAACAGGGCGTTAAACCCGACCAGTTGAGCGGTACGATACAGAACGACATTCTGAAGGAGTTCATGGTGCGAAATACCTATATCTATCCGCCAACTCCAAGCATGCGCATTATTGCAGATATTTTCGCTTATTCATCGCGCCATATGCCTAAGTTTAACAGCATCAGCATTTCCGGCTATCACATGCATGAGGCTGGCGCCACAGCTTCAATCGAACTTGCGTATACACTTTGCGATGGTTTGGAATATGTGCGCACCGGAATAGCGGCTGGGTTATCAATCGATGCCTTTGCCCCACGATTATCTTTTTTCTGGGGAATCGGCATGAATCACTTCATGGAAATTGCCAAGATGCGGGCTGGACGGTTGTTGTGGGCGAAGTTGATTAAACAGTTCAATCCGGAACTCGAAAAATCAATGGCATTGCGCACACATTGTCAGACCAGCGGTTGGAGTTTAACCGAGCAGGATCCGTATAACAATGTGGCACGCACGACCGTAGAAGCCTTGGCGGCTGTTCTTGGCGGTACGCAAAGTTTGCATACCAACGCGCTCGATGAAGCCATTGCCTTGCCAACAGATGCATCGGCAAGAATTGCACGCAATACACAATTGATTATTCAACACGAAACGGAAGTAACACAGGCAATTGATCCCTGGGGCGGCAGTGTGTACATTGAGCAATTGACTGCAAAATTAGTTGAGGGCGCGTGGAAACTTATTGAGGAGATTGAGGCGCTTGGTGGAATGGCCAAAGCTATTGAAACCGGAATTCCGAAGATGCGCATCGAAGAAGCTGCAGCGAAAAAACAGGCGCGCATTGATGCGGGTACAGAATCCATTATTGGCGTGAATGCATTCAAAGCAGAAAAGGAAACCGAATTGGATATTCTTGAGGTTGATAATACGAAGGTTCGTGAAAATCAGATAAAGCGTTTGTTGGAAATCAAGGCAAAGCGGAATCAAAAGGCGGTCGACAAGGCATTGAATGAGATTCAACAGGCAGCACAGAACGGCTCTGGAAATCTTTTGGAATTAAGCATGCAGGCGGCACGCGAACGTGCTACCTTGGGCGAAATTTCGTTTGCACTTGAAACTGTTTTTGGTCGCTACAAAGCGAACATCCAACGTATTTCGGGCGTATATTCGGCCGAAGTGAAAAACAACGAACAATTAAACAAGGCACGAAACCTAGCCGACGAATTTGCCGGTTTAGCAGGCCGTAGGCCACGTATTTTGGTTGCGAAAATGGGGCAGGATGGTCACGACCGAGGAGCAAAGGTAATTAGTACCGGTTTCGCCGATATCGGCTTTGATGTAGATATTGGTCCGTTGTTTCAAACACCCGCTGAAGTTGCAAAACAGGCAATTGAAAACGATGTGCATGTGTTGGGAATTTCTTCACTCGCCGGCGGACATAAAACGCTTATTCCGCAGGTAATTGAGCAATTAAAACAACAGGGTAGAGAAGATGTGGTTGTAGTGGCGGGAGGTGTTATTCCACAGAAAGACTATCAGACACTTTTTGATGTGGGGGTATCTTGCGTGTTTGGGCCCGGAACCAGCATTCCTTTGGCTGCGCAGGAGATATTGGAGTTATTGATTGAGGGGTATAGGTAACACCCAAAAAAGCAGATTATAAAAGTTGAATCACCAAAGAACCCAATGACAGTTACCTTCAGTTTGTTGGTTTGCTAGGCATTAAACCGAGCAAAACAGGAAATCAGCATACCTCAAAATAGCCCCCAATATCGAAGCGTGTATTGAGGTTAATGGAACCTCTATCGGATGGCTTAAAATGCTTGAAATCAACAATTCTAAAATCAACAGATAGCCTGCAACTGGAAGTATCGTTTAACTTATTTCCATGATTGAGATTAGCTCCATTAAATACAAAAATTTCTCCGGGCTTAACCTCATACGGCTTATAATCTGCTAAATCTTCTTTTGATTCGGTCCAAATGGTATTGTTGCCATATGCATGAGTAAATGGCATCCAAAAATTAACTTCTGTTGAACCATGGTTATAGGTTCGGTCTTTATGCCATTCACCAACGGCAAGATTGCCGACCAGGTGAACCCGAAATGTTGGAATTCTTTGATATACCAACTTCTCGATACCCAACAATGGCTTTAAATAGTTTTTGACAAAATCAACATATAGAGTATTAAACGCATCAAACTGCTCGTAATATTTCTTGTGCCAAACCGTACTTTGATCATGTGCCCTATCTAGAACTTCATATTGTTGCAGTTGATGCAGTTCTTCCAGGTTTGATGTGCCCATAAGTTTTTCAATGCAATTTCTAAAATTGTACTGCTGTGCATTATAGGTAATGTAAAATGGTTCGGATTGATATAGTTCCATCCAATAATCGGGTTTAAGCGTGAGTTTTATATTTTTCCTCAAGGATTTTCAGTTCTTTCGCTACCTGTACTTTATCTCCTGCTCCTCCGTTATGCGTAATCTGCAATTCGTGAAAGCCAACGGTTACATTCAAATCATTGTATAAAGCCGGCAGACCAAATTGCATACTAAATTGCTCGTAATAATCAAGATCCATCAAGGCTGGTAAACGTAGGTCAAATCGAACATTGCTTTTTCGCATGTAAGTCACTGAGGGGCATCCTAATGAGTTGGTGGCCGTAAACATTTC